>JAZNKU010000120.1:0-4690 GCA_045578685.1 Eubacteriales bacterium | reverse complement strand
CCCATAATACCGGAAAGCACGGCACAGGACACCGCAACTCCGATAAGCACTTTGCCAAATACACCCAGCATCTCCTCTGCTGCTACAAGAAGAACCCAATCACCTGCCATAACTCGCTCAGGCCAGTTTGTAAGAGCTGCTGCTGCAACGGTATTGTTAGCTGTATAAACAAAGCAGCCGAACATAATAGCAACAACCATTATACCGATGATCTTTTTATATGAGAAGTTGAATTCCTCCGCCGCCTGAGGAATGGTATCAAAGCCTACGAATGCCCAGGGCGCTATGGCAAAGGTAGCAAGGATAGCAGACAGTATTCCTAACTTTCCGCTGTTGGCAAACTCTCCTATATTCTGGGTAGTAGCACCTGCCGCAATAGCTGCGTTCTTGTCAAAGCCCCAGATGGGAGCAAGGTTGATTCCCTGCGCCTTGCTGCTGACAAGGGCCGAAACGGTCAGAGTGAAAATAGATACTATAAGCAGGCTTGACAGTATAGTTTGAACTATACCCGCTTTTTTTACACCCATCATATTGAGTACGGCGAAAAGTATGAGGATCGACATAGCAAAGATCATCTCACCGAGATATACCTCAAAGCCCGCAATACTGTAGTGAAATCCGAATTTAAGTATATCTGCCTTTCCGTCTATACCGTCCACGATAAGACCTATAGCGGTGGAATTCATAGGAACGTTGGTGAGATAAGCTGCAAGGAGAAACCATCCGCAGAAAAAAGCAGCTGTCTTGCCGAAATACGCCTTGGTAAAGGTAAATTCACCACCGGCTTGAGGGTGTTTCGGCACCATATAGGCATAGCTGAAGGCTATGATTATCATAACCAGAGCGCCAAGCACCATAGCTATGGCAGTTCCCGCAACACCGGAGTTGGGAAGGAACTTCTTACCGGGGTTTACAAAGGAGCCCCATCCGATTATACAGCCAAAGGCTATCGCCCAAACGTGCATTGGGTTGAGCTGACGTTTGAGGGTGTTGCTTTGATTAGTCTTTTCCATATTTTTCGTACTCATAGTTTACCCTTTTTGTTTTAACGAAAGTTTTTTAAGAACGGGAAGCTTAGATACCAAAGCATTAAACATTTTCTTTTCATTGAAATTCATTCCGAATAATATCAAAAGCGCACCGTAGATCACACAGAATATGAGTGCCTTGGCGATAAGGATCAGCCAGTTACCGTTACAATTCCAAAGCATAAGCGGAAGTGTCAATACAAATGATGCTAAAACGCAAATCCAGGTTTTTTTGAAAATACCCGAGAACATTCTTACGACATTCAAACCTATCTTCTTTTTGTAGTAGATATTCATTATTATACAGTGACCGATGATATAGGATATACCTGTAGCGAGAGGAGCTCCTATCGGACCTATCAGCTTTATCATAATTACGGTAAGAATAACATTGATACCTGTCATTGCCGCAAGGATAACCGACCTGAACAGACGCTTGTCCATAGCGTTAAGTATTGATAAGCATATATTCTGTATAAGAGGGATCATATTCGGTACAAGGATCAGAAGCACGTATAACCAAGCGTCCTTCATATCCTTTCCTGCCCAGCATACAACAAAATCCTGTCCGAATACTATAAATCCCGCAATAAATCCGCCGGTAAGCATAAACTGCAATCTGCCGGGGCGTATTATAAAATCGGTCAGCTCCTCGGAGGTTGCGTTGTTTACCACCATACGGGTAGCGCTGGGCTGGTATACGCCGGAGATTGTCGAAGGCAGCGTATTGAACATAGTTATTACGGTTGCCGCAACAGCATACACGCTGACGTCACTCTTGGTACACATAATACCGAGGATGGTCTTATCAGCAGAACTGTTAACGTGTCCGACCACCGCCTGCAAAAGCATTGCCATCATCAGCATAAATACAGGCTTGAAGAAGGAAAATTCCCAGTGATGGAAGCGTATACGGAATTTTGAAACCGTTAACGCAAATACTGCCGTAGCAAGGGTGTTAAGTATGATAACAACGGTATTTGCCGTTGCAATACCTATAATACCCATACCCATTTTCACAAAGACAACAGCCAGAACAAAATTCAGGATTATCTGTGTCATGTTGACCGTTCTGGTAAAGGTGAAGTTCTCGTGAGCTTCACAAAGTCCCTTAAAATAGTGAGAGATAATAGTAAATACCAGCTGAACTATCATTATATTCATCAGCTGATGAGAAACGGCGTATTCCTCTGCAGTAAGATTTCTGTATATGCCCTCAATATTGAAATTCACAATAATGCCTATAGCGGCGACAAACACCAGAATGATTCCAACGATGATGGCAAAATGAAAAGCAAAGTTTTCAGCCTTCTTTTTGTCGTCCTTTGCCTGAAACTCAGAGATATATCTGACCATGACCGTGCTGATGCCGAGATCGAGGATAAGAATATACTGTGCTACAGAATATATCATCTGATACAGACCGTAGGTATCCTTGCCCAACTGATCCAGATAGAAGCGGGTCAGGATCATCGTGCTCAGGGTCTGTAGCACAAGGGAACAGTAGGAAAGAGCGACTGCTGTCTTTTTTGACTTTGATTTTAGAAACATATCTATTCCTTACTTTAATAAACGCTTTACTGTCTTTTTGGCTTTATGTATCAGTGCTCCCTTGAGGGAGGTGTCTGTATACTTTGCTACCACGCCTTTGTAACCGTCCTTGTGATAGAGCTCCCAGAATTTATCCTTATCTATCTTGCATTCGGAGATAGGCTCTCCGATACGCCAAAGAACCTTCGCTTTGTCTACCTCTGTCAGCTCACCCGTCTTATCCATAGTCATAACGAGCGTTCTGCCCTTTTCGGTATTGGCAGTTACCATAGAATAACCGCGGTTATCGGTATCGGCAAGTATCTTATCTATACCCCAAAAATCGCCAATGGTTATATCACTTGAACGTGCCGTAGTACGGTAACGGCAGTTATGACAGGAGGGGCGCAGAGAAACGCCCGAATAGAAGAAACGGCTGTATGCCTGTACCCTTTTGTCACCGCGGAGCTTCTTACCGTTAAATTCTATTTCCTCCATCAGATGACTCCAGCCGTAGCGTTTGCCGCGGAAAAAATATCCTGTAGCCTTTTTGCCATATGCTTTCTCTAAAAAAGCTATATGCGCTTTGAAGAAATCGTTGTTAGGTACTCCGTGACAGAGAAAATCGCAGGCAATAAGCTTGTCCCTGTATTCACCGGCAAAAACAACCATCTGCGCGGTCTGACAGGGAGTTCCTACAAAGAGAACGGTTTTACCGTTCTTTAATTCATCCTTTACTGCTTGGAATATGCCTTCGGTACTGCTCTGTACGTACTTTGAACGGCGCATACTGTCTCTTACCGCCTTGTCGGAGGTAAGAATATGACAGGCGGTGAAATCATCGCCCATCACACATGCTGCCACAACACCGCCGTCCGCAAGCACTGCATCCGACAGAGCAGTAAATGCTCCGCCTGATGTGCTTTCATTAAGCACACTATCGTCAGAAACCCGGTATGCCCATACAGCAGATACTTCTTTTTCATTTCCGTTTTTATTTATAAAACTGCATTTTTTCATGCACAGACCGCAGTCGACACAGAGCTCTGCATCCACCTGGGGATATGTAAATCCGTTTTCGTCCGTTACGGCTCTGATGGCACCCTTGGGACAGATATCCCCGCAACCCATACAACCGCAACAGTTTTCTTTTGAAGGAAGCTGTATCATATTCTGAAATTTCCTTTGTTATAAAATCAATAATTACCGAAATCAAGCTTATAGGGCTTATGTCCGATCCTCTTTTCCTCGGGGGGCATAGACATATAGTTTCCGTATCTTGAAGCAAGATGCTGCTCTGCGCAGGAAGGTATCTTTATACTCTCCTCACCGAAGGGATGGTCTATGAGAGGATAAAGTCCTTCGAAAATATTTACCGGCTTTGGATAATACAAATTTCCCATCCTTGAAGTTTTAACCCCGTTATACTGTGTAGCCGCTTTATCCATTTCCCGCACAAAATATGATTGAGGGACAAGCTTCAACAAGGCCGACAAACATCTCTTCACCGCTCTTTTCAGCATAAGCTTGGGTGATCTTCCCGTTTCGTCGATCTCACCGCTTTGTCTGCGCGCATAAAGAACTGCAAGACGATGAAACTTTTTGTATTGTCTATAATAATCACTGTCGCTGTCGGGAAGATTGTCTATAGGATATATGTCCACATACACACCCTTTTCGATATCCAAATTACGGTTTATGTATTCTATATAGGTAGTTCCCTTTAATCGAAGTTTTGTATATGGAAAAGGTGTCTTTTTATCGGTATAGGGTGTCTGAAGATGAAACTCTCCGGACAGATGCTTTGGTGCCTCACGAACAAACTTTTCATAATCCGCTCTGACCATCGCCACGTCAAGATCATCATCCCAGGGAATGAAGCCGTTATGTCTGACAGCACCTAACAAAGTACCACCGTATGCAAAAAACTCCACGCCTATCTCCTCGCAAACTCTTTTAAGCTCGTAAAGATTTTTCAGCTCCAGCTCCTGGATCTTTTTGATCTGCTCCTCTGTGTAGACCTCTCTCCACTTTTCCACTTCTTTGCCTTCTCCTTAAATTACTTGATATACTCGGTATACGGCTTCGTTACGTCTACGATACAGGCGTTTATCTCAACACCGTTATCATCC
>JAZNKU010000119.1:0-5192 GCA_045578685.1 Eubacteriales bacterium | reverse complement strand
TGCCTTAACAAGCTCAAAAGCCTATAATAAATTGCGTACCGACGGTACGCAATTTTTAATGCGAAATTAAGGATAAAAATGGTTGCTTTGCGAAGCAACCATTTTTACATTATAAATTTATAAGATCTATTTCATCCTCAGTATAAACGGCTATTCCGTTTTTCTGTAAAAGCTCGGCGGTCACGCCGTTGCCGTCAATAAGAGTCTTGGTAAATGTTCCGTCGTATATCTTCCCTTTCCCGCAGGAAGGACTTTTGGCTTTAAGTATTGCTATTTTGCAATTATTTTCAAGGGCGGCACGTAACGCTATTTCAGCGCCTCTCGTATATTCGGCAGTTACGTCGTTTCCTTCCTTATTTATTATATAGTAAGAAACCCGCTCGGCGGGAGGTCTGGGAACAGGCAATCCGCCATCCACCTCAGGACATACCGCAATCAGGTTATGTCCCTCCAAGGCAGATAGATCTATTTGATTTTTATCCTTGCCGTCATAACGGCATTTGTGTCCCAAAAGGCAGGCACTTATAAGTATATTCATAAGATCAAACCAGCCACTTATTGACTACGGGTATCTTTGAGAGTATAAAATAGATACCGAGACAGAGTACCAAAAGCATAAGAGATATTACAGGCACAAGGAGTATAGGCAACGAATCGGGAAGTATGCCAAAATCAACAAGCTTGTCCATAAGGATGAGATGGACGAGATACACACAAAACGAACCCTTGGAGATATAATTGATCACAGGGGTCATTTTTTCGGATATCCTAACGGATATTATACGGCATATACCAAACACGCCAAAAGCAAGAAGCATTACGCCGACAGTCATGCCTTCAAAAAATCTGGTGTCAAGTCTTTGATTGATGTTTGAAAATATCGCCGTACCGCCGAATACCACGGTAAAGCCGGTTAGGGCAATGGGTATTGACAGCTTTAACGAAGGAACATGCTTTTTCAGATAATATCCCAATAAGCCATAACCAACCGAAGAATAGGTCATATTGAGAAGCCACTGCTTAGGCATACCGCTGAGAAGGGTGAAGGGCCAGTAAGGCGAAAGTGTAGGATAAAGTATACCTACGGCAAACCAAATAAGCAGGGCGTATCTGAGTTCACCGACGGTTGCACTCTTTACAAACACACGCAGTATAGGCATAAGTGCATAAAACAGCAAAATTATATGTAAATAATAAAAATGGGTATAGTGCTTAAACAGCAGTGTTTCCTTAGCCGCATATATAAGATTGGAAAGTGAAAGAGTTCCCGAACCTATCAAAAAATATACCTTATATATATACGCCCAGAAAAACAAAGCTACGAGGATACGCAGTATATATTTAAGATACAGCTTTTTCACGGAAAGCTCTCTCGAAGGCTCAAGAAATATAGCTCCGCTGCACATAAAGAACAACGGAACTGCCGCTCTTGATACAGAGCCCCAAAACAGGGTCGAGATCCATTGTCCGCTCATCACGGGGGCAGTATATCTGCAGGTGTGTATTATAAGAACACACACTATCGCTATTACCTTGATAAGATCTATATCGATAGCTCTGCTTTTGAGTGTTTTAGTCATATAAACCTCAGTATTTTTCTATGTCTACCTTAAATACATTGTCCCCTACAGGCGTCTCAAGGAAGGTGCTGGCAGCTGACTTGAAGTAGTCAACATCATCGCTGACATAATACTCCACTCTGCCCGTACCCACGGTAGGTGCAACATTTTCAAAAAGCTTTTTTGCTGCCTCGGCTCCGGTATTGACCAGATTTACACCGGGAAGCACTTTTGAGATAACGGGTGCAATAATGGGATAGTGGGTGCAACCTAAAATAAGAGTATCCGCACCGAAGTTCTTTATATCAGTAAGATACTTTTCGGCAGTAAGATAAGTTATCTGATCATCAGGATCGGTAAAGCCGTTCTCCACAAGGGGAACGAAAAGAGGACAGGGTGTAGAAACAGTCTCGGTATCGGGGCGTACAGCCTCGATGTGCTTGACATAAGCACCGCTCTTGACGGTGGCGTTGGTACCGATAATACCAACCTTACCGTTCTTTGTCAGCTCGCAGGCCTTTTCGGCTGCCGCCTCAACTACACCGAAGATGGGAACATTAAACTCGCTTCTCAGTATATCGATGGCGTTGGCACTGACGGTTCCGCAGGCTATAAGAATAGCATCCACGCCCTTGGAAAGCAGGAATCTCA
Source organism: Eubacteriales bacterium (assembly GCA_045578685.1). Classification (GTDB taxonomy): domain Bacteria; phylum Bacillota; class Clostridia; order Oscillospirales; family CAG-272; genus RGIG7300. Next base: position 2,982 of record JAZNKU010000119.1, on the reverse strand, counting down.
CATCCTGACAGGAATACTTGATAATAGTTTCCTTTGATCTGGTTCCGTAAGGAACTCTGCCTGTGTCACCAAAATATATTATATCCTCATGGGGCATCATTTTGACTATCTGCTTAATGGCGGTAAGTCCACCCATTCCGCTGTCAAAAACACCAATCATTGTTAATGTCCTTTCTTGTATGCAAGATCAACGATCTTCTCACAAAGCTCGTTATAGGATATTCCCGCTGCTGCTGCCTCCTGAGGCATAAGGCTGTTGGGAGTCATACCGGGGAGGGTGTTGGCCTCAAGGCAGTAGAACTCGCCGTCCTCACGGTTGAGAAGAAAGTCTACTCTTGAATATCCCCCAAGACAGAGTGCTTTATGTACAGAGAGAGCAAGCTCCGAAATACGCTTGGTCTGTGCCTCGGTAATCTCTGCCGGAGTAACCTCCTTGGTAGTACCCTGATACTTATTCTTATAGTCGTACCAGCCGTCAACGGGAATTATCTCAATAGGAGGAAGAGCAATACCGTCAAGGACAGCTACAGAAAACTCTCTGCCCTCAATCTTCTTCTCTATAACTATTTTATTTTCGTACTTCTTGGCATAATCAAGAGCTGCCGCAAGCTCAGCCTCGTCGGATACGATAGAAACGCCTACGCTTGAGCCGCAGTTTGCAGGCTTAACCACGCAGGGATAACCGACCTCCTCGGTAACTCGGTCGATAGTATCGATATCTGTGTCGTAGATAATACCGTCAGCGTTGGGTACACCGCTCTGGGTCATTATCTGCTTGGAAATAGCCTTATCCATGGCAAGAAGGCTTCCCGCATAACCACTGCCGGTATAGCACTTAATACCGAAGTTATCGAGAGTTGCCTGAAGCGAGCCGTTCTCACCCATAGCCCCATGAAGTGCAAGGAACACTACATCTGCATATGCACAGATATCAAGAACATTTACACCTATAAGAGCTTCTCTGCCGCCGTTCTGAGCCTTAACCGCTTCAAGATCCGGCTCGGTGGAGGATATCTTGTAGCTATGATCCGACTTATCGGTAAAGAGCGAGGAAATGTCTCCGTCATACTCTATGCCCATATAAACATCACAGAGACATACCTTGTGTCCGTTCTGCACAAGAGCGTTGGCTATAAGGCTTCCCGAAACGAGGGAAACATCTCTCTCGGGGCTCAGACCACCCGCTAAAACTACTATATTCATAGATAAACTACCTTTCTATAATTGCTACTCTGGGATTTCCGCCATAGTCGTTATACACCTTGCAATCGCAAAGGGACTCTATATCTTCCTTCTGATCATAGCCTATCTCAAGGATCATGGTTTTCGGTTTATAGTCACGGACAAGGATACGGTAAAAATCCATACCATCCTGTCCTCCGTCAAGGGCAATACGGGGCTCGTGCTTTGTAACCTCAAGGCAGGATACTACATCGCTCTGTATATACGGGGGATTTGAAAATACAACATCAAACTCTCCCTCCACCCTGCTCAGCAAAATATCCTGACAGATAAATCTGCATCTGTCGGTCAGTCCCATACGCTCGGCATTGAGCTTACTCATAGCCAAAGCATCCTCGGATATATCAACAAAGGTACAGGTGGTGTCCTTGGTATGCTTGAGCAATGAAAGACCTATACAGCCGCAGCCGCAGCAAAGATCAGCTATAGAATCTCCGTTTTTTATAAACTTAAGACCGTGCTCTACAAGATGCTCGGTATCGGGACGGGGTATAAGACACGCAGTATTAAGCTTAAAGGTGTCATCCCAGAAATACCACTCGCCGATAACATAGGCAAGAGGCTCACCCGATTCAACACGATTTTTCGCCCTTTCAAGCTCCTCACCGTCAAAATGCTCCTTCAAAAAGGAAAGCTCTCGGTCAGTCATCGTTTTCTTCGGTTGCCTCGGATTCCTCTGCTTTAGCCTCTTCCTCGGCTGCTTTTTTGAGATTCTCCTCGGTGGGAGGAACAAAGTCGGGGAAATCCTCGGGAAGAGCTGTCTTGAGTGCGATTATTGCAACCTCAAGCTGCTTCTCGTCAGGCTCACGGGTAGTGATACGCTGCATAAATAGACCGGGTGCGGAAAGCATACGGATAAACCAGTTATCGTACTTACCGGCAAGCATGATAAACTCAAAGCCAAGGCCCACAGCCACAGGCATAAGGGGAAGCTTGATAAAAAATCTGATCCAGAGCTTATCCGGCCACGGTACGAACATGAAGATAAGAATGCTTATTATAAGCATAACAAACATAAAGCTTGTTCCGCAACGGGGATGGAAACGGCTGTATTTCTTTACATTTTCAGGAGTAAGCTCCTCGCCCGCCTCGTAACAGAAAATCGACTTGTGCTCTGCACCGTGATATTCAAAGGTACGGCGTATATCCTTCATAAGGGATACAAGAGAGAGATAGGCAATAAATATACCTATCTTAAGAAAGCCCTCTACCACAGTCTTCCAATTGCCGATATCGGAACCGGCAAGGTTCTCAATCCACTTAGCTATAATCATAGGCAAATACATGAAAAGTCCCAGTGCCAGAGCCACGCCCAGCACGGAGGCTATGACCATAACAAAGTCCATAAGTGACTTGCCGAATTTTTTCTCAAGCCACTTTTCAAATTTTGAAGGCTCCTCGTCAATACCCTCGCCGTACACCTCTGCAGAGATGTTCAGCACCTTGAAGCTGAGGAGGAAGGATTCTACCATTCCCACAATGCCTCTGATTATAGGCAGATTAAGTATTTTATGCTTTTTGCGGACAGAGATATGCTTATCCTTGGTTACTACGACCGTGCCGTCCTCACGGCGAACCGCAACGCCCATGGTTCCGTCCTTTCCCTTCATCATAACGCCCTCGAGCACGGCTTCTCCGCCTACGGTACCCAAACGGCAGTTTAATTCTTTCTTTTCTTTCTTAGACATTTATATCTCCTCTGAATATATCCTCAATATATTATATTATTATAGCATAATT
>JAZNKU010000118.1:0-1746 GCA_045578685.1 Eubacteriales bacterium | reverse complement strand
CGAGAACATCATAGGCTCCTGCTGTACATAACCGATACAGCTTCTGAAGCTATTCAGGTCCATATCCTTTATATTGGTTCCGTCAACAAGTATCTCTCCCTCATAATTATCGTAGAATCGGAGAAGAAGATTTATAAGGGTGGATTTACCCGAGCCCGTAGTTCCTACGATACCTACTATATCACCTGCCTCAATAGTAAGGTTTATGTCGGAAAGAGTTTTCTTTGTTTTATCAAACGAGAAGTTTACGTTCTTAAATTCTATCTTGCCTTCAAGTCTGTCGACCTTAATTCCGTTAGGATTATTTTCTTCGGGTTCAGCATCGAGAATATCAAGTATACGCTCGGTAGATGCAAGAGCTGACTGATATGAGTCGGAAAGGTAAGCAAAGAAGTTTACGGGGCTGTGGAACATTGCCGCATAGGAAATAAATGATACCAAAAGACCTGCCGAAACCTCACCAAGAAGAGCCCAACGACCGCCTATTGCCCAGATAAGCAATGCACCGCAGGTGTTTACAAAACCAATAATAGAAGGAAACACCTGTGTTATTCTTGCAGATGCCATATCAACCCTGTACCATTCCTGATTGTACTTCTTAAAGCGGTCAACAGCTCTTTTCTCTCCCGCGAAAGCTTTAACTACTCGAACACAGGGAATGGTATCGGTCATAATGGAAGTAACCGCCGCCCATCTTCTCCATATCTTTTTATAATAGGGAGCTATCTTTCTTGAAAATATCTTTGCACCGATAACTACAACAGGCACTGGGATAAGAGAAAGCAACGTGAGCTTGGGGTTAAGAACAAACATAATAACTACTATTCCCACAAGCATAATGGCTTGAACAAGACATTCCTGTGTTATCTTGAGGATAAATGCCTGAATGGTGTTGGAGTCACCGCTGATTCTGTTTATTACCGAACCAGTTGAGGTCTTATCGTAAAACTTCATAGGAAGTCTTTGCGCCTTCTCATATACGTCATTACGAAGGTGCATAACTATTCTGTCGCCTACTCGCTTTGAAAGAAAGCTTCGTGTTGCGGAAAGGGTATACTGTAAAATATATGTTCCCAAAAGAGCAAAAACCACTGCAACAAGCAATGAAAGTCCTCTTTCGGCGTCACTATCGGCAAGAGGCAGGATATTATCTACGATATTACCTGTCATATAAGGAGGAATAAGCGACAAAGCCGTTGTCAGTCCGGAAATAAGTATACAAACAAGCAGTGAACCAAACTCGGGCTTTACGTATTTCACCAGCTTAGAAACAACCTTTGTTTTGGACTGGCAGTGGATACAGTCGGCACCCTCTCTTATGAGAGTACGTCCGCACTTGGGACACACTCGGTTAAGCTTTCCGTAAGTGGCGTCAACGACCTCCATCTCTTCTTCAAGGCTTTTGCCCTCGATAACATTGGTAACAAACTGTACCGCCATATCGCAAAGAGAAGCGACCGAATAAGTGTATCTGAAAATACGCTTGTCCTTGATGCCCTTACCCTCAATATAAAGGCAGGCATTTCCGTACATTCTCTTGGAACGAATGGAACGGACGTCCTCATAAGCATATGACCTTACTTTGTCTTCAGAAATTACAAAAAAACGCTTATCGGTAGCTACAAAAGCGCTATCCCCGTATTTTCCCTCAAAATTGAGGTCACCTACGATAATGAAAAGTATTTTTTCATCATCAGCCTTTTGCTTATCAAGCTGAGCTTGAAGCTTTTCAGGCATATCGCGGTT
>JAZNKU010000117.1:0-22877 GCA_045578685.1 Eubacteriales bacterium | reverse complement strand
AGAACTTTCCAGAATATCAGACTTTTCAACAATATGTCTGTTATCAACAATGTTCTCGTAGGTCTGCATAACCAGCCCGAGTTCAAGTGCGGCTTCTTCACCAGCGTTTTCCGTTTTCCCCGCCATTTCAAGGCAGAGAAGGCAATGCGCGAGAGGGCTAAGGAAATACTCCGTATCGTAGGTCTTGAGGAGGAGAGAAATAACCTCTCCTGCAATCTTCCCTACGGTAAGCAGCGTAAGCTTGAGATAGCAAGAGCTCTTGCTACCAACCCCAAGCTCCTTCTCCTTGATGAGCCTGCGGCAGGTATGAACCCCCAGGAAACAGCGGATCTTATGTCTATTGTAAGACATATCCGTGACGAGTATAATATGACGATACTTCTTATCGAGCACGATATGAAGTTCGTATCCGGTCTTTGCGACGAGGTAACCGTACTCAACTTCGGTACCGTGCTTGCACAGGGCGAGACCAAGACGGCTCTTAACGACCCCGAGGTAGTTAAGGCGTACATAGGAGGTTAAGGTATGGCATTGTTAGAAGTAAAGGACCTTGAGGTCAACTACGGTGTCATCCGTGCACTCAAGGGAATCAATTTCCATGTAAACAAGGGCGAGATAGTTACCCTTATCGGTGCCAACGGTGCAGGTAAGACCACCACAATGCAGTCTATCATAGGTCTTATTCCCATCAAGAGCGGTCACGTTATATATAACGATCAGGATATCACCAAGACTCCTTGCCACAAGCTGGTAAAGTTAGGTATGTCTCAGGTTCCCGAGGGAAGACGTATCTTCCAGGAGCTGACCGTATACGAGAACCTTATGATGGGTGCGTATTCCATCAAGAAGAACGCAACCTTCAAGGACGATATCGAGATGGTATACAAGCGCTTCCCCAGACTTAAGGAGCGTAAGAATCAGATCGCATCCACCCTCTCCGGCGGTGAGCAGCAGATGCTGGCTATGGGCCGTGCCCTTATGTCCCACCCCGATATCCTTCTCCTCGACGAGCCCAGTATGGGTCTGTCACCTCTGCTTGTTACAGAGATCTTCGACATCATTCAGGAGATCAACAAGGAGGGAACCACAGTCCTTCTGGTTGAGCAGAACGCAAAGAAGGCGCTGTCTATCGCAGACCGTGCTTACGTTCTCGAAACAGGTTCCATCGTCCTCGAAGGCGACGCCAAGGAAATGATGAACAACGACGATATCAAGAAAGCCTACTTAGGCGAATAAAAACACCCCATTGGGGTGTTTTTTATTCGGGAACTTGACGTATTCTGTTTTTTTGGTATAATAAAATCATCATATAGAGAGGGATTTATATAACCAGATGAAATATTTTATAGATAATACTTCAAATCAAAGCGCGTATCTCCAGCTATATATGCAGATACGCAGAGACATAGTTGAGGGTGTATACAAATACGGTGTCAAGTTACCCTCAAAACGGCTTCTTGCCGAGGAAACAGGAGTAAGCGTTATAACCGTAGAGCATGCTTACGCCATTCTTTGTGACGAGGGTTATGCCGAGGCAAGACAGAGAAGCGGTTATTACGTTATTTACCGCGAGGGTGATCTTATAGGAAAACAAGACAGGGGACAGTCCCCTGTCTCGAACCGAAGTTCAGAGAGCAAGACAGGGGACAGTCCACTGTCCCTGGAAAAACAGAAAATATACGGTCACAAAAAAGAGTTCCCCTTCAGCGTACTTGCCAAGACCATGCGTAAGGTGCTTTCAGATCATGGGGATAGGATACTTATAAAATCTCCAAATCAGGGTTGCGATGAATTAAGAAAGGCAATAGCAGACTACCTTGCCCGCAGTAACGGGATACAGGTAGACCCGCAGCAGATAATCATCGGTTCGGGTGCAGAATATCTCTATACCCTTATAGTTCAGCTTTTGGGCAAGGATAGGATTTTCGCACTTGAGGATCCATCCTATGACAAGATACGGCAGGTATATACAGCCTCCGGGGTACGGTGCGATATGCTTAAGTTAGGCGGTGACGGCATAAAGAGCTCCGAGCTTGAGCGTACAGAGGCCACCGTACTTCATATAACTCCGTTTAACAGCTATCCCTCCGGCATCACCGCCGATGCTTCCAAGAGAAACGAATATATAGCCTGGGCAAGACAGTGCGGCGGTTATATAGTAGAGGATAACTTTGACTCTGAGCTTACCGTTTCAAAGAAGCATGAGGATACCGTATTCTCTCTTGAGTGCGAGGGAAGGGTAATATATCTTAACACCTTTTCAAGGACGGTTGCTCCTTCTGTCCGTGTTGGATATATGATATTGCCAAAAGCACTGGCAACTGATTTTTCAAAAAAATTAGGCTTCTATTCCTGCACCGTTCCCGTGTTCGAGCAATATGTTCTTGCCGAGCTTATCGAGAGTGGTGATTTTGAAAGACATATAAACCGTGTCCGTCGAAACCGCCGCAAACTGGTATTATAAAAATATATCATTCTGAATATATACATATCACCAAAACAAGGTTATAATACATAGCATGAAATGAGGTGTAAAAATATGTCATATAAAAGATTATTAACTATTCAGGATATTTCCTGCGTGGGACAGTGTTCCCTTACCGTAGCGCTTCCCGTAGTTTCCGCTTGCGGAGTAGAGTGTGCGGTTCTGCCTTCCGCAGTTCTTTCTACTCATACAGCGGGATTTTCCGGCTATACCTTCCGTGATCTCACCGACGATATGCCCGCCATCAAGGATCATTGGAACAAGGAGAATATCAAGTTTGACGCTGTCTACACAGGTTATCTCGGCAGCACCAAGCAGATAGACTATGTTGCAGACATATTTGATTCCGTAGGCAGAGAGGGTTGTATCAACATTGTTGACCCCGCTATGGCTGATAACGGCAAGCTCTATCCCGGTTTTGATGCCGAATTTGTTGAGGCTATGAAGGGTCTTTGTGCTAAGGCAGATTATCTTGTGCCCAACATCACCGAGGCTGCGTTCCTCTGTGATATGGAATATAAGACCGACTATGACAGAGCGTATATCGACGAGCTTATCGAGAAGATGATAGCTCTGGGTGCAAAGAACGTTATCCTTACCGGTATTTCTTACGAGGAGGGTAAAACAGGCGTCGTCGTGTACGAAAAGGGCGAATATGCTTACTACGAGCACGACTTCCTCCCCAACAGCTGTCACGGCACGGGTGATATCTACGCTTCCGCATTTGCAGGAGCACTGGTAAGAGGCAAGAGTGCTTATGAGGCTGCCAAGATAGCCGCAGACTATGTTCTCTGCTGCATAAAAGCTACCGCAGAAGAGGATAATCACTGGTACGGCGCAAAGTTCGAGCCTGTACTCGGTGAACTTATAAGAATGATAAATCAGTAAAACCGACTTAATGTCGGTTTTTCGATTGTATATAGGGATAAGATATGAAAAAAGGTTTAGTTATATTATTTATTGTTATAATTGCTTCGGTTCTTACAGGATGCAGCTCGTTTGATGAAGACATGGCAGAGCAGACCCCTGCAGATATTACATCCAACTTCAGTAAGCAATGTTTTAAGACCGACGAAAAAAGCCTTCCTTACTGGTTGTATATACCCGACGATGCACATGAGGGTATGCCCCTTATCGTTATATTGCACAGCTCCTATCTAAAGGCTGATCCGGAGATGAGCGATGAAGAAAATTTAGACAAAATGACCCTTACCTCAGTAAAGGATATTCCCGTTTATATGTATAACGGGGAGTTAGGAGCAATTCCCGCATATGTAATAATGCCTCAGACACCACCCGCCTCCTGCGGTTGGGCAAGGAGGGGAGAGGAGCTGGCGGCTTTGGTTGATAGCTGTTGTAATGAATACGGCGTCGACAGAGAGCGAGTAAGCCTGATAGGCTACAGTATGGGCGGCACGGGAGCACTTGAGCTTGCCTCTGCATATCCCGAGACCTTCAGACGGGCGGCGGTCATAGCAGGCGGACTTGACGGAGTAACAAACAGCACTATACCTTATATCAAGGGTGAGGGCAGGATGGAGTTTTCGGATGAACACTATCCCGAGCTGAGAGTTCCGAAGAAAAAAGATCCCTCGGTATACGAGCCCGAAAAAATGAAGTTTGCCTACGGTGACAAGAGTAGTACAGTCTTTACCGCAACAGCCGAGGAGAAGGCCGCGGCAGCGAGATTTGAGGCAGAAAGGGTAGCCGATGTTGCCAAAAAACTTGATTTAGGCGGAGTCAAGGTCCGTATTCTCATAGGAGCCGACGATACCGATGTATCTGCCGCCGTATCCGAGGGACTTTCGCAGAATGTGGACAAAGACCTTCTTCGATGCGATATTATTAAGAATTGCGATCACGGTGAAATTTTGAAAATTTTCCTTGAGAAAAAGGCAGAGATATTAGAGTTTCTGACGAAATAAATATTAATAAAACCGACTGTATCAACAGTCGGTTTCAGCTTGCTTATTTGATTATCCTGTTTATCCATACACCCTTTTTGACGAGGATATAGCCGATAATACACTTTATTATCTCAAGTGCCTGTACTATTGCATACAGAGGAATGATAGGAAGTGAGGTATAATTTGCCAGTATAAACGCAGTAACGAATGAACCGCACCACATAAAGGCACAGTCAAACACAAGGGTTATCATGGTCTTACCGCCCGAACGGAGAGTGAAGTAGCAGGAGTGGGAGAAACCCATAAAGGGCATAGCTATCGCCACCACATCAAGCAGCTCTGTCGCAGTATGTCTTACAGCCTCGGTGGTATTGTATATTTTCGGGATAAGGGGGGCTACCGCAATCATCAGCCCTCCCATCACAAGACAGGACAGAACGGTAAGGGTGAGAAGTCGCCATACCGAGAGCTTTGCCTCATCCGTCTTTCCGGCACCTAACTGCTGACCTACCATGATGGCAACAGCGTTACCTATGGACAGGAACACTACATTAAAGAGATTGGCTACCGTCTGGGTGATATTGGTTGCCGCAACAACTTCAAGCCCTCTTACCGAATAGCACTGGAGAAGCATAGCTACGCCAAGAGACCAGAGAAATTCGTTTGCCAAAAGGGGAGTACCCTTTTTGAATATATTGAAGCAAAGATCTTTCGGTATCTTAAAGCTATTCCAAAGCTTATGGGTAAACTCGTATTTATTATTTTTGCGGTGGACTGCAAGAATGATAATAAGAAGCTCGACGAAGCGGGATATAACAGTTGCTATTGCCGCACCTACAACACCCATAGGCTCAAAGGGCAGGAAGGGCAGCCCCTTGTTACCGAAGATGAAAATATAGTTGAATACCAGATTTACCAGGATGGCACAAACACTTGCTATCATGGGCAGCTTTGTTTCCCCGATTTCTCTCAGTGTGCTTCCGTAGACCTGGGACAGGGCAAAGGGGAGTATACCTATAAGCATCACAAACAGGTAATCGCGGGCAAAGTTCATGGTTGCCGCCGCATCCGCAGGGCTTGTTCCTTCTGCCAGATACATGGAGATAAGCTGCTCGGGGAATATAAGGAAGATACCCAAAGCTATGGCAAACATAGCAAAAGCTATATAAGTCTTAAATCTGAAGCAGTTTCTTACACCCTCGTGATCCTCTGCTCCCGCAAACTGAGCGGAGAAGATACCCGCTCCCGATATACCTCCGAAGATACATATATAGAAGATAAACAGAAGCTGGTTGACGATAGCCACTGCCGACATTTCAAGCGTGCCTACCCGTCCTATCATCACGTTGTCAAGCAGGCTGACCACATTGGTGACGGTGTTCTGAATGATGATGGGGATAAGTATTTTTATAACATGGGAATAGAATCTTTTGTCCCCGAAAAGATAATCCTTTAATTTAAGTTCTTTAGTCATAGACACCTCCGACTAAAAATTATAACATATAATTATCGGATATAGTATAAATTATTGACTATGTTACAAATAATTAACCATTTGATTGAGGTTATGTTGACAAAAGAGCGTAATAATATTATAATAAGAGAACAAACTTCCGAAGGTTTCTTTGTTATATTATAATGGAGGAGTTATGGACGAAAACCGCAAAAAGGCGTTAATGATAGTAAACCCTACCGCGGGCAAGCAGACAGTCAGAGGACAGATGTTTGCTATAATAGAGACCCTTTGTGCCAACGGTTATATGCCCACGGTGCTGACGACCGCTGCCAGATGGGACTGTACCGCGTATGTACAGGGGCTGGCACAGGACTATGATGTCGTTATCTGCTGTGGCGGAGACGGAACTCTCAACGAGGCGATAACCGGAATGCTGACCTCGGGCAGACAGGAGTGTCAGCCTATAGGCTATATACCCTGCGGAACAACTAACGATATGGCAAACAATCTGGGACTTCCCAAGACCATAAAGAAGGCGGCAGAGGCGATAGTAGAGGGTGAGCCCAGATATCACGATATAGGAAAATTCGGAGATATAGCATTTTTCTCTTATATTGCCTCCTTCGGTGCGTTCACCAAGGTATCCTACACCACACCCCAGTCGGCAAAGAATGATGCAGGTCATTTTGCGTATGTGCTAAACGGAGCTGCAGATCTTGGAAATATAAATTCCTATCATGTCAAGCTTACCTATGATGAAGGTGTGATTGAGGATGATTTCATATATGTTTCGATAACCAACACACGTTCCTTTGCGGGTATACTGTCCTTCCCCAAGGATGAGGTATCTCTCCACGACGGTCTTTTTGAGGTGCTGCTTATAAAGACACCCAAGAATGTGGTCGATGTCAGCAATATTCTTTCCAATCTTTCAAAGGGAGTTTTCCATGATGATAAGAATATGATCCTCATCAAAACACCCAAGATAAGAGTGGAAACAGAGGAGGAAATAACCTGGACCATCGACGGTGAGCAGAGCCCCGCAATCAGTGATGTAGATGTCGAGGTCATACCCAACAGAGTACAGATTTTCCGCCCCAAAAAGAAGTAAGATTTTCTAATAAAAATATTAACAAATTATATATTTTCTATTGACAATATAATATAACGGTGGTATAATCTCTTTAATCTATTAAAGGAGAAGGACGATGTTCGTATTGTTTACATTGAACACAATAGTCTGCGCTATTACAGGCCTAACACTAGTCGTGATTAGAACCAAATCGAATAGCGCTGTTAGTTGTGCCCAAGTTTGATGATAGAACATCTTATTTCCCCAAGAGGCTAATATTATTGCAATATTATCAGAGCTTATGGCTTGACTGTAGCCATAAGCTCATTTTGTTTTATTGAAATAAAATGCGTAAATCATAATTGAAGGAGAATATTATGACAGGAGCACAAATCGTAGTAGAGACTCTCATAGAGCAGGGCACCGAAGTGGTGTTCGGCTATCCCGGAGGTGCGGTACTCAATCTCTACGACGAGCTTTACAAAAGCGCAGACAGAATAAAGCATGTTCTGTCTGCCCACGAGCAGGGTGCAGCCCACGCAGGTGACGGCTACGCCAGAGCAACAGGTAAGGTAGGTGTGGTTTTTGCTACCTCAGGTCCCGGAGCTACCAACCTTGTAACAGGTATTGCAAACGCATATCTTGATTCCGTTCCCGTTGTGTTTATCACGGGTAACGTACCCTGCAGTCTTATCGGACGTGACAGCTTTCAGGAGGTAGACATCACAGGCGTTACACTTCCCGTAGTCAAGCACAGTTATTTTGTAAAGGATGTTACTAAGCTGGCGGATACTATCCGTGAGGCATTTCAGATTGCACGCTCCGGCAGACCCGGACCCGTGCTTATAGATATTCCCAAGGACGTTCAGATTGCAGACTGTGACTTTGAGTGCAAGGACATTCTTCCCGAGCTTTCAAAGCCCAAGTATAATGACGATCAGATAGAAAAAGCCGTTGAGATGATCAAGGCAGCAAGAAAGCCCTACATTTTCGTAGGCGGCGGCGTTATCATCGGTGAGGCTGAAAAAGAGGTAGCAGAGCTTGCCGAGAAGACGGATGCTCCTATCGGTACCAGTATGATGGGTCTGAGTGCAGTTCCCGCATCCTCCCACCGCAAGTTAGGTATGGTTGGTATGCACGGTATCTATTCTTCCACCGTAGTTAAGAATAAGGCAGACCTTGTTATAGCACTCGGTTGCCGCTTCAGCGACAGAGCAACGGGTAACCGTGCCGCATATCTTAAGAACTCCAAGATCATACATATAGATGTTGATGCAGCAGAGATAAACAAGAATATCGGTGTTGATCTCGGTATAGTAGGAGACGTAAAGGAGGTACTGCTTAAGCTTCTCGATCGTATCGAGCCTGCAAAGCATATGGAGTGGTGGTGCGAGATAGAGAAGATAAAGGAGTACGAGAGAGAAAACTCTGCAAAGCAGGAGGGCTTCTCACCCTTTAAGATAATCGAAAAGGTAAACGAATATACCAACCCCGACACTCCCATAGCGACCGACGTAGGTCAGCATCAGATGTGGGTAGCACAGCATTATAACTTCGAGACCTCAAAGACCCTTATCACCAGCGGCGGTCTTGGCACCATGGGCTTCGGTATGGGTGCCGCAATCGGTGCCTGTGTTGCTACAGGTAAGAGAACGGTTCTCTTTACCGGTGACGGAAGCTTCGGTATGAACTTAAACGAGATGGCAACCGCCGTTTCTCAGAACCTTCCCCTTGTTGTGGTTCTTATGAACAACGGAGTGCTTGGTATGGTAAGACAGTGGCAGACTATGTTCTATCAGAAGCATTATTCCGAGACCACCCTTGAGCGTAAGACAGATTACGTCAAGCTCACCGAGGCATTCGGCGGTAAGGGCTATCGTGCGACCAACATAGAAGAGCTTGATGCGGCGCTCAAGGATGCATTCAGTACAGAGGGTCCCGTACTTATCGACTGTGTTATCGACTGCGACGAGAGGGTTCTTCCCATGATCCCCGCAGGCGGTACAGTCAATGACCTTGTAATCAACTAAGGAGGATGCCATAATGAAAAAGTTTATAATCAGTATGCTTGTTTCAAACCACTTCGGTGTCCTGACCCGTATATCCAGTATGTTCGGACGCCGAGGCTTTAACATCGACAGTATGGTCGTTGGTGAGACCGAGGACAAGCGTTACTCCCGTATGACCATCACCATGACAGGTGAGGACGGCGACCGTGATCAGATCATCAAGCAGCTTGAAAAGCTCCATGACGTTCATGTAGTTAAGGAGATGGTACCCGAGTCTATCGTATCCCGTGAGCTTATACTCATCAAGGTGCAGACCAACTCCGAGACCAGACGCGAGATAATGGACGCGGTAAATATTTTCCGTAACACCATCATAGATTTTACACCTACTTCACTCTGTATTCTTGTTACAGGCGAGAGCGGCAAGCTTGATGCATTTATCGAGCTTATGAAGCCTTACGGCATACTTGAGCTTTGCCGTACAGGTACAGTTTCTCTTGACAGAGGAACCGTAACGATAAAAGATTAAAAAATAAATTTATATATACTAAGGAGATTAGAACAATGACAGATATGTATTACGAACAGGATTGTGACCTGAGCTTATTAAAGGGAAAGACTATTGCAGTTATCGGCTACGGCAGCCAGGGACACGCACACGCACTTAACGCTAAGGAGTCCGGTTGCAACGTTATCATCGGTCTTTACGAGGGCTCAAAGAGCTGGGCAAAGGCTGAGAAGCAGGGCTTTGAGGTTTACACAGCAGCAGAGGCAGCTAAGAAGGCTGATATCATTATGATCCTCATCAACGACGAGAAGCAGGCTGCTATGTACAAGAAGGATATCGAGCCCAACCTCGAAGAGGGAAATATGCTTATGTTCGCACACGGCTTTGCTATCCATTTCGGACAGATCGTTCCTCCCGCATACGTTGACGTTACCATGATCGCTCCCAAGGGCCCCGGTCATACAGTTAGAAGCGAGTATCAGGCGGGTAAGGGTGTTCCTTGTCTGGTTGCAGTTCATCAGGATGCTTCCGGTCAGGCTAAGCAGAAGGCTCTTGCATATGCTCTTGCTATAGGCGGTGCCCGTGCAGGCGTTCTTGAGACAACATTCCGTACCGAGACCGAGACAGACCTCTTCGGTGAGCAGGCAGTTCTCTGCGGCGGTGTTTGTGCGCTTATGCAGGCAGGCTACGAGACTCTCGTTGAGGCTGGTTATGACGAAAGAAACGCATACTTTGAGTGTATCCACGAGATGAAGCTCATCGTTGACCTTATCTATCAGTCCGGCTTTGCAGGTATGAGATATTCCATCTCCAACACCGCTGAGTACGGTGACTATATCACAGGTCCCAAGGTTATCACCGAAGAGACCAAGAAGACTATGAAGAAGATCCTGCGTGACATCCAGGACGGCTCCTTTGCAAAGGAATTCCTCCTCGATATGTCCCCCGCAGGCGGTCAGGCTCACTTCAGAGCTATGAGAAAGCTTGCAGCAGAGCATCCCTCCGAGGTAGTTGGTGAGGAGATCAGAAAGCTCTACAGCTGGAACAACGAAGAAGACAAGTTTATCAATAATTGATTTTACATATACAAGGTGTACTATGAGAAGTGATAAAATGAAAACCGGAGCAGAGCGCGCACCACAGCGCTCTCTGCTCAAGGCAATGGGATATACAAATGAACAGATAAGAAAGCCTCTTATCGGTATCGTAAACTCCTTTAACGAGGTCATCCCCGGACATATACATCTCCAGACCATCGCAAGAGCGGTAAAGGACGGAGTTTTGGCTAACGGCGGTACTCCCATGGAGTTTAACGTTATCGGTGTTTGTGACGGGATCGCTATGGGGCACGAGGGTATGAAATACTCTCTTGTTACCCGTGAGATCATCGCAGACAGCGTTGAATGTATGGCAAAGGCACACGCCTTT
Organism: Eubacteriales bacterium; assembly: GCA_045578685.1. GTDB lineage: Bacteria > Bacillota > Clostridia > Oscillospirales > CAG-272 > RGIG7300. The sequence goes on along the minus strand of JAZNKU010000117.1, from coordinate 12,012 downwards.
GACGGACTTGTATTCATACCTAACTGTGACAAGATAGTTCCGGGTATGCTTATGGCGGCGGCAAGACTTAACATCCCCTCCATTTTCGTTTCCGGCGGTCCTATGCTCTCTCTCTGCTCTGACAAGGGTGCAGCTATGGACTTGAACTCTGTATTTGAGGCTGTGGGTGCTTACAAGAACGGTACTATGAATGATGCTGATCTCGAATATTATGAGGAGAACGCTTGTCCCGGTTGTGGCTCCTGCTCGGGTATGTTTACCGCAAACTCCATGAACTGTCTTACCGAGGTTCTGGGTATGGGTCTGAGAGGCAACGGTACCATCCCTGCAGTTTATGCAGCAAGACAGAGACTTGCAAAGATGGCAGGTATGCGCGCAGTTGATCTCGTCAAGGAAGATCTCAAGCCCCTTGACATTATGACCGAGGGTGCATTTAAGAATGCTCTTACTGTTGATATGGCACTTGGCTGTTCTTCCAACTCACTTCTCCACCTTACAGCAATAGCATACGAGGCTGGCGTTAAGCTTGACCTGCATATGGTAAACGAAATAAGCGAGGTAACCCCCAACCTCTGTCACCTTGCTCCCGCAGGTCATCATCATATGCAGGATCTTCAGGACGCAGGCGGTGTTTATGCCGTAATGAATGAGCTTGTAAAACACGGCAAGCTTGATACCTCTGTTATGACCGTGACCGGTAAGACAGTAGGCGAAAATGTAAACGGCATCGAAAAGAAGAACAACGGCGTTATCCGTGATTATGACGATCCCTATACCAAGACAGGCGGTCTTGCGGTGCTCTTCGGCTCTCTTGCTCCCAACGGCGCGGCAGTAAAGAGAAGTGCGGTAGCTCCCGAAATGCTTGTACATAAGGGTCCTGCAAGAGTCTTTGACTCTGAGGAAGAGGCTATTGAAGCCATTTATGCAGGCGCTATCAAGTCGGGTGACGTTGTAGTTATCAGATACGAGGGACCCTCAGGCGGTCCCGGTATGAGAGAGATGCTTTCTCCTACCTCCGCTATCTGCGGTATGGGTCTTGACAAAGAGGTCGCTCTTATCACCGACGGACGCTTCTCGGGTGCTACCCGCGGTGCATCTATCGGTCACGTATCCCCTGAAGCCGCACTCGGCGGTCCTATAGCATACATCAAGGAAGGGGATATCATTTCAATAAACATTCCCGAATACAAAATAGACATCGAAGTTTCCCCCGAAGAAATGGAAGAGCGTAAGAACACTATGACTATCAAAAAGCGCGAGGTTAAGGGTTATCTTGCAAGATATTCCAAGATGGTTTCTTCGGCAGACAAGGGAGCAATAGTGCAGTAGGCACTATTGCAGTGAAATGACGGCATAGCCGTCGTGAAATGGCTTCGCCGTGAAATGATGCTAACGCATCGTGAAATGAAAGCCTATGGCTTTCGTTAAGGAAGATTTTCGCCAATGAGCGAAAATCAATTACAATTAAATTAGTTTTTGCAAGGCAAAAACTTACCTTAATGCGTCAAAGACGCATTTCATGATACAATGTATCATTTTATGACCGATAGGTCATTTCATGATTTCGCAGAAATCATTTCATCCAAAATTTTTCGTAGGAGTATAACAATGAAACAAATCAAGATTTTCGACACCACCCTTCGTGACGGTGAGCAGTCTCCCGGCTGCAGTATGAACCTTGAGGAAAAGATCAAGGTTGCCAAGCGTCTCGAAAAGTTAAGAGTGGATGTTATAGAAGCAGGCTTTGCTATCTCCTCCAAGGGAGACTTTGAGTCTGTACAGACAATAGCTCAGACGGTCAAGGACTGTACCGTTGCTTCTCTTGCAAGAGCGACGGTGGGTGATATAGATGCGGCTTATGAGGCTGTCAAGTGTGCAGTTGATCCCCGTATCCACCTCTTTATCGCTACGTCCCCCCTCCATATGGAGTATAAATTAAAGATGACCCCCGAGCAGGTTTTAGAGAAAACCGCCGCTATGGTCAAATATGCCGCAAATTACTGCTCCAACGTTGAGTTCTCCTGCGAGGACGCAACCCGTAGCGACTATGACTTTATGTGCAAGGTAGTTGACGCGGCAATAAAGAACGGTGCTACCGTTATCAATCTTCCCGACACTGTAGGCTATTCCAGCCCTGCGGAGATCAAGGCGATGTTTGAATATGTTATCGGTCACGTAGAGAATTCGGATAAGGTAGAATTCTCCACCCACTGCCACAATGACTTGGGTATGGCTGTTGCAAACGCCTTGGCATCTGTTCAGGGCGGTGCGTTACAGGTAGAGTGTACCATCAACGGTATCGGTGAGCGTGCAGGTAACGCTTCTCTCGAGGAGGTCGTTATGGCACTTAAGACCCGCCGTGACTATTTCGGTGCGGATACACGTATAGATACTACACGTATTGCACGTGCTTCAAACACCGTATACAAGATAATCGGTCAGTCAGCACCCTTAAACAAGCCTATCGTAGGTAAGAATGCCTTTGCTCACGAGTCGGGTATTCACCAGCACGGTGTACTTGCGAACAAGCTTACATATGAGATACTCACTCCCGAATCTGTGGGTATTACCGAAAATAAGATGGTATTGGGCAAGCACTCCGGCAAGCACGCCTTTGAGGCAAGACTCAAGGAGCTTGGTTATGAGCTTACCCCCGAGGAGCTTCTTTCCGCCTTTGAAAAATTTAAGGCTCTCTGTGATAAGAAGAAGACGGTAAACGATCTTGATATCGAGGCTCTTGTCAACCACGACTCTGTTCAGACCGAGGGTTATTCTCTTGTCCGCTTTGACGTTCACGCAGGTAACCATACCACCGCTACCTCCACCATCAAGCTCGCACTTGGTGATGATATCATCGAGGATGTAGCTCTCGGCGACGGTCCTGTGGATGCGGCTTGCAACGCTATCGACAAGATAGTTTGTCCTCCCGAGCATACCTTTGACGTATATACCATCAACTCTGTATCCGAAGGTAAGGATACGATGGGTGAGGTTATGGTCAAGCTTAAGGCTGATAATAAGACCTACACAGGTCGTGGGCTTTCCACAGATATTTTGGAGGCAAGTATCTTGGCTTACCTCAATGCGATAAATAAATTAAACGCCGCAAATAAGGCGTAATATAAATGAAATGAATACCTTGTATTCATGAAATGACCTTCGGTCATGAAATGCCTTTTAGGCATGAAATACATCAAAGATGCATTAAGGAAGATTTTCGCTTTAGCGAAAATCAATTATAATTAAAATGGTTTTTGCCATAGCAAAAACCTACCTTAATGAAACCAAAGGTTTCATTTCATGACGTCAAAGCATCATTTCATGGCATAGCCATTTCACGCGCCATAGGCGCATTTCATTTCTTTCGAAGAAAGAAGGTTTTCATTATGGGCATGACAATGACTCAAAAAATATTGGCAAAGCACGCAGGTCTTGACTCTGTTGTTGCAGGTCAGCTTGTGCTTGCCAATCTGGATATGGTACTGGGAAACGATATCACCTCTCCCGTTGCCATAGCCGAGTTCAATAAATTAAACAAGGAAGCTGTTTTTGATAAGACAAAGATATCTATGGTCATGGACCACTTTGCTCCCAACAAGGACATCAAGGCAGCTACCCAGTGTAAAATGTGCCGTGATTTCTGCGGCGAAAAAGAGGTCGTAAATTTCTACGACGTAGGCGAGATGGGTATCGAACACGCTCTGCTTCCCGAAAAAGGACTTGTTACCGCAGGTGACGTAGTTATCGGCGCAGACTCCCATACCTGTACATACGGAGCGCTTGGTGCTTTTTCTACAGGAGTAGGCTCTACCGATATGGCTTGCGGTATGGCAATAGGTAAGGCGTGGTTCAAGGTTCCCTCCGCTATAAAATTTGTACTTAAGGGTAAATTAAATAAATACGTATCCGGCAAGGACGTGATCCTTCACATCATCGGTATGATCGGTGTTGACGGTGCGCTCTATAAGTCTATGGAGTTTGTAGGCGAAGGCGTACATAACCTCACCGTATCCGACCGACTCTGTATTGCCAATATGGCAATCGAAGCAGGCGGTAAGAACGGTATCTTTGAGGTAGACGATCAGACTCTTGCTTATCTTAAGGAGGCAGGAGCAAAAGAGCCTTCTGTATTTGCTCCCGACGAGGATGCCGAGTATGATGAGGTTTATGAGATAGATCTTTCTACTATCAAATCCACCGTTTCTTTCCCTCATCTGCCCGAGAACACACATACAGTTGACGAGATAGACGAGGTCAAGATAGATCAGGTAGTTATCGGCTCCTGTACCAACGGACGTCTTCAGGATCTTGTAGCTGCTGCCGAGATCATGAAGGGCAAGAAGGTTGCAAAGAATGTTCGTTGTATCGTTATCCCCGCAACACAGAAAATATATCTTGAAGCTATGGAAATGGGTCTTTTAAAAACATTTATCGAGAGTGGAGCTGTAGTTTCCACACCAACCTGCGGTCCCTGTCTCGGCGGTCATATGGGTATATTGGCGGCAGGTGAGCGCGCAGTTGCCACCACCAACCGTAACTTTGTAGGTCGTATGGGACATCCCACATCCGAGGTTTATCTTGCAAGCCCCGAGGTTGCGGCGGCTTCTGCCATTACAGGTAAGATATCAGGTCCCGAGGAGGTAATGTAAGATGAAATTTGAAGGAAAAGTAATCAAATACGGTAACAACGTAGATACCGACGTTATCATCCCCGCAAGATATCTTAATACTATAGACCACAAGGAACTGGCTTCCCACTGTATGGAAGACCTTGATACTACCTTTGTACAGAGAGTACAGCCCGGTGACATTATGGTAGCCGAATACAATTTCGGCTGCGGCTCCTCCCGAGAGCACGCGCCTATTGCAATCAAGGCAAGCGGAATCTCCCTTGTTATTGCAAAGTCCTTTGCACGTATCTTCTACCGTAACTCTATCAATATAGGTCTTCCTATCGTTGAGTGTCCCGAGGCGGTTGACGCAATACAGGAAGGTCATCAGCTCTCCTGCGATATGGACAAGGGTGAGATAACAAACCTCACCACAGGCGAGACCTTCAAGACCCAGCCTTTCCCGACATTTATTCAGACTATCATCGAGAACGGCGGTCTTATAGAATCCATCAAGAAGGGAGCAATAAAATAATGACTTATAATATTGCTTTACTTAAGGGCGATGGCATCGGTCCCGAGATCGTTGACGGTGCTGTTAAGGTGCTTGAAAAGGTAGCAGATAAATTCGGTCATACCTTTAACTTCACCCCCTATCTTATAGGCGGTTGTGCTATTGATGCTACAGGCGAGCCTCTGCCGAAGGAGACCGTTAAGGGCTGTCTTGCTTCCGACAGCGTACTCTTAGGTGCCGTAGGCGGACCAAAGTGGGATACACTACCCGGACATCAGAGACCCGAGAAGGCGCTCTTAGGTATTCGCTCGGCGCTCGGTCTTTACACAAATCTCCGTCCCGCAAAGCTTTACTCCGCACTTAACGCAGAGTGTCCTCTCCGCCCCGATATCGTGGAGAAGGGAATAGATCTCGTTATGGTACGTGAGCTTACAGGCGGTATCTACTTTGGCGAACGCGGTCGCCGCGATGGCAAGTACGGTCCCGAGGCTTATGATACCGAGTGCTACAGCGTTATGGAGATCGAGCGTATTGCCCGTGTCGCTTGCGAGACCGCACAAAAGAGAGGCAAAAAGGTTATTTCTATCGACAAGGCAAACGTGCTTGAAAGCTCCAGACTCTGGAGAGAGGTAGTACACAAGGTAGCAGAGAACTATCCCGACGTTGAGGTAAGTGATATGTTAGTTGACAATGCGGCTATGCAGCTTGTCAAGAACCCCAGCCAGTTTGACGTTGTGGTAACCTCCAACATGTTCGGTGATATCCTTTCTGACGAAGCAAGCCAGATAACAGGCTCTATCGGACTTCTGCCTTCCGCATCTCTTGGTGACACCAAGTGCGGTATGTACGAGCCTATTCACGGCTCTGCTCCCGACATTGCTGGTCAGAACAAAGCAAACCCCATCGCAACCATCCTTTCCGCAGCTATGATGCTTCGTTATTCCTTTGATTTAGAGGCAGAAGCAAAAGCAATTGAGGATGCAGTTGACGAGGTTCTCAAGGCAGGCTACAGAACAGGTGATATCCTCGGCGCATCCAAGGAAACTCCCCTTACCTGCACAGAGATGACAGATAAGATTTTAGAAAGAATATAATACAGAAAGGTCTTGATCCAAGTGCTCAACATCAGAGTTGAAAAGACAACTAATCCCAAAGTAAAACCCGATTTCACAAAGCCCCTTCCCTTCGGTAAGATATTTACCGACCATATGTTCATTATGAACTATACAGAAGGCAAGGGCTGGTATGATGCAAGAATAGTACCCTACGGCAAGATCGAGCTTGATCCCTCCGCTATGGTATTCCATTACGGACAGGAGATGTTCGAGGGTCTTAAGGCATATAGAAACGAGGACGGCGAGTGTTTCCTCTTCCGTCCCGATATGAATGCCAAGCGTACTAACGCTACAAACGAGAGACTTTGCATTCCCGAGCTTCCCATAGAGGATTTTGTACAGGCAGTTAAGGCTGTGGTCGATATCGACCGTGACTGGATACCCACACAGGAGGGAACCAGTCTCTATATCCGTCCCTTTATTATCGCAACCGACGAGTTCCTCGGCGTTGCACCCTCTAAGAACTATCTCTTTATGGTGATCCTTTCTCCCAGCGGCGCATATTATGCCAATGGACTGCAGCCTGTAGGCATCTGGATCGAGGATGAGTATGTCCGTGCAGTCAAGGGCGGTATGGGCTTTGCAAAGACAGGCGGTAACTACGCATGTTCTCTTGCCGCACAGGAAAAGGCACACGCAGACGGCTATTCACAGGTACTCTGGCTTGACGGTGTTGAGCGTAAGTATATCGAAGAGGTTGGCGCTATGAACATCTTCTTCAAGATAGACGGCAAGATCGTTACTCCTATGCTCAACGGTTCCATCCTTCCCGGTATTACCCGTGACAGCGTACTTCACTACTGCAGAGAGAAGGGAATCCCCTGCGAAGAGAGAAGAATCTCTGTTGACGAGCTTATCGAGGCACAGAACTCGGGCAAGCTTGAGGAGGTATTCGGCTCCGGTACTGCGGCAGTTATCTCCCCTGTAGGAAAGCTCCGCTATAAGGACGACGTCTACACCATAGGCGACGGCTCTATCGGTGAGTTCAGCCAGAAGCTCTACGACTTCATTACCGGTGTTCAGACAGGTAAGGTCGAGGATGAGTTTAACTGGAGAGTTAAGATTTGAATAAAATAACGGCTGCCTTTTACGGGCAGCCGTATTTTTTATTCAAATCAGTGAAATCCATACTTCGTATGGGTGAAATATTTGCCTGAAGGCAAATGTTAAGGTGCATCGGCGGTTTTGTTTTTATCTATTGACATATAATTTTATTTCCCCTATAATAAAACCATGAAAATTCAATTATCCGATCATTTTAATTATTCCAAGTTAATACGCTTCACCCTGCCATCTATCGCATCTATGATATTCATCTCCATATACGGTGTGGTGGACGGTATTTTTGTGTCCAACTTTGTGGGCAAGACTCCCTTTGCCGCCATTAATCTCATTTATCCCGCAATGATGTTGGTGATGGCATTTGCATTTATGATATCCTCGGGAGGCTCGGCTCTCATATCAAAGACCATGGGCGAGGGGAAAAAGGAAAAGGCAAACGAGATATTTTCTATGCTTGTCTATATCTCCATAGGCTTTGGTATTGTCATATCGGTCATCGGCTTTATATTCATTGAGGAGATATCACTCTTAATGGGTGCGGACGAGGCTATGCTGCCACATTGTGTGACCTATGGACGCATCCTTCTTCCCGCATTTGTATTTCTGCTTCTGCAGTGCGAGTTTCAGGGACTTCTTATAGCGGCGGAAAAACCCAATCTTTCGCTTATTATGACGGTGGGAGCAGGAGTTACAAACATCATTCTTGATGCTGCCCTTGTTATCCCCTTCGGTCTTAAAGGAGCGGCGGTTGCAACCACTATGAGCCAGGTCGTGGGAACTGTGATCCCTCTTGTATATTTTACATTTTCAAAGAATGCAATACTTAAATTAGGGAAGTTCAGATTTGATTTCAAAGCCTTTTTGAAATGTTGCAGCAACGGTGCCTCCGAGATGATGACCAATCTTTCCTCGTCTCTGGTAAATATACTTTATAACTATCAGCTTATGAAGATGATAGGCGAGGACGGAGTTGCGGTTTACGGAATCATACTTTATATAAACTTTATTTTTCTCGGTGTTTTCTTCGGCTTCTGCTCGGGCTCGGCTCCCGTTGTTAGCTTCCATTACGGAGCCGAGAATCATAGGGAACTGAAAAATCTCTTTAAAAAGAGCCTTATAGTACTGTCACTTTCTTCGATCATACTGACCGTATTGGCAGAGCTTACGGCAGGGGGACTGTCAAGGATATTTGTAGGCTACGATGCACAGCTTTTTGCCCTGACCAAGCGTGCCTTTATGCTCTATTCAATATCCTTTGTTGTAATGTGGGTGAACATCTTCGGCTCATCCTTATTTACCGCCCTTAACAACGGACTTATCTCCGCTGTCATATCGTTTTTAAGAACACTTGTGTTCCAGATCGCCGCCATATATCTTTTACCCCTGTGGCTCGGAATAGACGGAATATGGTTGGCAGTTCTTGTGGCAGAGCTGGGATGCTGTGTTATGACCGTTATATTCTTTGTCACACAGCGTAAAAAGTATAATTATTGAGGTTAGATATGTTTGATATAAATGGATTGGAAATTTTCCAGCACGGATATATAGACCCCTCCGAAATCATTTTCAGAGAGGAAATACAGGATATCTGCCGAGGTAACGCCTGCCGTGCCTACGGCAAGACCTGGGCTTGTCCTCCCGCAATCGGCGGAATCGAAGAATGCCGTAGCCGAGTTAATAATTATAAAAACGCTCTCGTTTTTTCCTGTAAATACGAGCTTGAGGACTCCTACGACTACGAGGGAATGGTTGAAGCGGGAGAAGAGTTCAGCCGTGTCTGCGACAAGCTCTGGGAAAAGCTTGGTGGTCATAAGAACGGATATTTGCTTCTTGCCAACGGCGGATGTCAGAGATGCGAAAAATGCACCTATCCCAACTCCCCTTGCCGTATGCCCGAAAAATTATTCCCCGCCTTTGAGGGTCACGGAATAGTGGTAGCAGAGGTTGCAAAATCAGCAGGAATTAATTATATTAACGGCAAGGATACGGTTACATACCTTGGTATGTTGCTTTATAACGAATGATTAACGAAAGAACCTGTTGCATTTATGCAACAGGTTCGTATTTCTATTTAAGGAAATTTTCTCCGATTATTTTTGCGATTTCGTCTAACTCCTCAGGAGGAAGAACAAGAGCAAATCTCACATAGCCCTCGCCAAGAGGACCGAAGGAGATACCGGGAGTGCAGATAACTCCTGTTTTTGCCGCAAGCTCTGTACAGAACTTTTGTGAATCGTTGTAGCCCTTGGGCAGGGGCGCCCATACGAACATAGTTCCGTCGCTGTCGGGAATATTCCAGCCGTATTGTCTGAGTCCACCGCAGAGGGCGTCACGGCGCTTCTGATATTCGGTACACTGAGCCTTGACCATATCACGGGGACCTCTCAGAGCCGCAATCGCCGCTTTCTGTATGGGGGTATACATACCAAAGTCATACTGAGAGCGCAGCAGCTTCATAGCGTCAACGATCTTACGGTTACCTATAAGGAAGGATATTCTGGCTCCTGTCACATTAAAGGATTTAGACAAGGAGAAGAACTCTGCACCGATTTCAGTCGCATCGGGGAAGGAAAGGAAGGAAAATCCCTCTCTGCCGTCAAAGATTATATCCGAATAAGCATTGTCGTTTATAATAATGATATTATACTTCTTTGCGTACTCGATGACCTCGTTATAAACCTCTCTTGTTGCCGCCGCACCGCAGGGGTTTGAGGGGTAGGAGAGGACTATATACTTTGCTTTTGCAAGTACCTCGGGATCAATAAGATCCAGTCTGGGCATAAAGCCGTATTCCTTGATAAGAGGGTAGTATTCTACTTTAGCTTCGCCAAAGTAAGCTCCTGCTTCAAAGGCGGGATAACCGGGATCGGGCAATAGTACCACATCATCCTTGTCACACAGTGCCATACCCAGATGCCCCATACCCTCCTGACTTCCGTTGACTGCGGTTATCATATCGGGGGTAATGGTAACACCGAATCGGTCCTTATAATAATCACATACCGCTTCCAGCAGCTCGTCGCTCTCTCTTAAGGAATATTTCCAGTTAAGGGGATCCTTTGCCGCTTCGACTAAAGCATCTATAACGTGCTTCGGAGGCTCAAAGTCGGGAGTACCGATGAATAGGTTATATACCTTTCTTCCTTCTGCGATCAGTTTGTCCTTTTCAGCGTTTATCGCTGCAAAGACACCTGTTTTTATACCGTCAAGACGGCTTGCATGTTTTATTTCCATTGTTGTCACTCTTCTACCACAGATTTACGCTTGGTAATCTCGGAGATCACCTTGGGGTCAAACTTGGGACGGCGGTCGTAGGTATAAAGTCCATTGATCTCCTGCTCTATATCATAGAGCTGAGTATAACAGAAAGCACCGATTGCCTTATTGTCAAAGAGAGCGTTACACAGACCTCTGTATCTCTCGATGAATTCTTCCTCGGTCTTGGGAGCGTTGCCGTAGCCCCAATCGCCCTTTTTCTTATCCTCGTCGATTACCCAGGATGCACCACCAAACTCGGAGAGGAAGCATACCTCGTTAGTTTCAAGCATCATCTTTTTCCAACGGGTATAACCGTCGGGAATGCTGATGGTCTTACCCTCGGCCAAGGGCATATATGTTTCGCGGAAGGTATCAACGTCCTGCTCATAGTCGTGGGTGTCGCACATATCGTAGGTACCGGGAACGTGACCCCATCCGGAAACACCTATAAAGAGACGGTTCGGGTCATATGCCTTTGTTATATCATAAAGCATCTTGGTACATTCACGGTCAACCAGATATCCCGTTTCGTTCATAGGACACCAACCGATGATTGCGGGATGGTTGTAGTCACGCAGTATCATCTCAAACCACTCCTGAGGAAGGCTTGCACAGATGATGTCGTGGTTGCAGGTGTCAAGACCCCAACAAGGATACTCGCCCCATACCATATAGCCGTGACGGTCTGCGTGATAGAAGAAGCGGGGCTCAAAGAACTTCATATGAAGTCTGGCACCGTTAAAGCCCATTTCAAGACCGCGAAGCACGTCAGCTTCAAGTTCGGCATCCGAGGGAGCAGTATAAAGTCCGTCGGGATAGAAGCCCTGGTCAAGAACAAGACGCTGGAATATAGCCTTGCCGTTAAGGTAAGTAACACCTTTACGCAGAGCGATATCACGAAGTCCGAAATAACTTTCTACCACGTCGTCGCCGAGAGTGAATTTGATATCATAGAGATTGGGATTTTCCGTATCCCAAAGATATCTCTTGTCCTCGGGGATAATGATGCTGAATTGCTCGTTGTCCCAGTCGATAACCCTCTCGGCAGAAATTATATGATCACCCTTAAAGCTTATCTCAGCCTTAAAGGTCATAAGCTCTGCGTTCTTGGTGCTTACCTCGAGACGAAGCTCACCCTCTTTAGCATTGGGGGTCATTTTTACGTTCTTGATAAAAGCGGCAGGAGTGTTTTCAAGCCATACGCTCTGCCATATACCGGTGGTACGGGTGTACATAGTTCCGGAAGGATAGTAGTCCATAGACTGCTTGCCGCTTGGGGTATCGTCGCTACGCTCATCGTCAAAGGCGGCGATGGTTATACGGTTTTTGCCTTCTTTAATAAAGGAGGTGATATCAAGGGAAAAGGACACCATTCCTCCGCGGTGAAAGCCTGCGTACTCGCCGTTAATATATACCATTGTGTAATAATCGCAGGCACCTATATTGATAAAGG
>JAZNKU010000116.1:0-1901 GCA_045578685.1 Eubacteriales bacterium | reverse complement strand
GAGCGAAGCTATGAAAGCTATAAGGCATTAAAGGAAGCGGGCGCTGACAGATATCTGCTCCGTCACGAAACGGCAGACCCTGAGCATTATTCCATGCTTCATCCCTCTGATCTCACCCTTGAAAACAGAATGAGATGTCTCAGAGATTTAAAATCTCTCGGATATCAGGTAGGCTGCGGATTTATGGTAGGTTCGCCCTATCAAACATATGCTCATATAGCAAAGGATCTTAAATTTATCGAGGAATTTTCTCCCGATATGTGCGGTATAGGACCTTTTATATCCCACCGTGACACCCCTTTTAAGGATGAAAAAAACGGTAGCCTTGAATTGACCTGCTATCTGCTGTCGATTGTACGGCTAATTCACCCCCATATCCTTCTCCCCTCTACAACAGCTCTCGGCACGATACATCCCGAGGGCAGGCAGATGGGAATACTCTCGGGCGCAAATGTGGTCATGCCGAACCTGAGCCCCGAGGACGCAAAATCAAAATACACCCTCTACGACAACAAGCTCCACTCGGGAGCCGAGTCGGCAAGGGAATTAAATAAATTAAAAGAGCTTATGTCCTCTATCGGTTATGAAATATCAATCGACAGAGGTGACGTCATAAAGGAGTAAAACCATGGCAATCTATAACCCCAAATCATTAAAAGCAGAAGAATTTATAAACGACGGCGAAATTCTTGAAACCTTGAAGTACGCCGAGGAAAACAAAAATAACATCGAGCTTATCGACGCTATCCTTGAAAAAGCAAGACCCAAGAAGAACGGCAACGGTGTTACCTGTGCGGGACTTACCCACCGTGAGGCATCAGTGCTCCTTGCCTGCGATATCCCCGAAAAGGTTGAGGAGATATATAAGATAGCCGAGGAGATAAAGCTTGCCTTCTACGGCAACCGTATAGTAATGTTTGCTCCCCTGTATCTCTCCAACTACTGTGTCAACGGCTGCGTTTACTGTCCCTATCATTATCAGAACAAGCATATCTGCCGTAAAAAGCTGACACAGGAGGAGGTAAAGGCGGAGGTCATTGCCCTGCAGGACATGGGTCACAAGCGTTTAGCTATCGAGGCAGGCGAGGACCCTGTAAACAACCCCATCGAGTATATCCTTGAGTGTATCAACACCATCTACTCGGTGAACCATAAGAACGGTGCCATCCGCCGCGTCAATGTAAACATTGCGGCAACCACCGTAGAAAACTACCGTAAATTAAAGGATGCAGGTATCGGTACATATATCCTCTTCCAGGAGACCTACCATAAGGAAAGCTACTTAAAGCTCCATCCCACCGGACCCAAGCATAACTACGAATATCACACCGAGGCTATGGACAGAGCTATGGAGGGCGGTATAGATGATGTGGGACTGGGAGTTCTCTTCGGACTTGAGCTTTACAAGTACGAGTTTGCGGGACTTCTTATGCACGCAGAGCATCTTGAGGCTGTACACGGGGTAGGACCTCACACCATCAGCGTTCCCCGTATAAAGCGCGCCGACGACATCGACCCCGACGCCTTTGACAATTCTATCTCTGACGATATTTTTGAAAAGATAACCGCTTGTATCAGACTGGCTGTTCCCTATACCGGTATGATCATCTCCACCCGTGAGACCGAGGCGGTAAGAACAAAGCTCTTACACCGAGGCATCAGCCAGGTAAGCGGCGGCAGCCGTACCTCTGTGGGCGGCTACACCGAGGAGGTAAGACCCACCGATACCGAGCAGTTTGATGTATCCGACCAGAGAACTCTTGACGAGGTTGTTCGTTGGCTTATGGAGAACGGACATATTCCGTCCTTCTGTACAGCATGCTACCGCGAGGGCAGAACGGGTGACCGTTTTATGAGCCTGTGTAAGTCGGGACAGATAATCAACTGCTGTCACCCAAACG
>JAZNKU010000115.1:0-8566 GCA_045578685.1 Eubacteriales bacterium | reverse complement strand
GACATAGGCAGGACCTACGACTGTGACGGCTTTGTTACAAAGGAAAAGGGCGTTACCCTTGCGGTACGCACTGCCGACTGCGTTCCGATACTCTTTTATGATAATAAGGCTGAAGTCATAGGTGCAGTTCATGCCGGTTGGAGAGGTACCGTTGACCGTATCCAGCAGAACGCTGTCAGGGCTATGTGCGAGCTTGGGGCAAGTGCCGAAAATATAACCGCTATTATCGGTGCCTGCATACACAAGTGCTGTTACAAAGTGGGCGAGGATTTTTATAACACCCTCTGCCAAAAGTTAGGCCGTGATATGACCGACAGATATGTTTCGAGTGATATGTATGCTGATCTTGTGGGGCTCAACAGGGAGCTTTTGGAAGAGGCCGGAGTAAAAAACATTACCGCTTCCGACGACTGCACCTGCTGCAAGAATGATCTTTATTTCTCACACCGTGCATCTAAGGGCAAGCGTGGCGTTATGTCTGCATTTATTTCTCTGTAATTCACAGAATATACATATTAATATTATATAATATAGTTTACTGAATTTTTAGTAAGGAAGTACTCAAATGATAAAAGTAGAAGGCTTAGTTAAGCATTACGGCGACAAGTATGCCGTAAACAATATCTCCTTCACCGTAAGCGACCGCCAGATAGTAGGTTTTCTCGGTCCTAACGGTGCGGGTAAGTCAACGACGATGAATATACTTACAGGCTATCTCTCCGCTACCGACGGAAAGGTAGAGATTGACGGTCACGATATCCTTGAGGATACCATGGCAGCAAAGAAGTCTATCGGATATCTGCCCGAGATCCCTCCCGTATATCCCGACATGACGGTAAAGGAATATCTGGACTTCGTTTACGACCTTAAGGGCTGTAAGCTCAACCGCCGTAAGCACATCGAGGAGGTTATCAACGTTACAAAGATAGCTGATGTATACAACCGTGTTATAAAGAATCTTTCGAGAGGATACAAGCAGCGTGTGGGTATCGCACAGGCACTTATCGGCAACCCCAAGGTAATAATCCTTGACGAGCCTACCATCGGTCTTGACCCCAAGCAGATAGTTGAGGTCCGCAACCTCATCAGAACTCTGGGCAGAGATCATACCGTTATCCTGTCTACCCATATCCTCTCTGAGGTACAGGCGGTATGTGACCGTCTTATCATCATCAACAAGGGTAAGATAGTTGCAGACAAGCCCACCGAGGAGATAAGTCAGGCTGTTATGACTAAATGCCGTCTTGAGGCAAAGATCTGCGGTCCCGAAAAGGACGTTCTCTATGCGGTACGCTCTATAAACGGCGTTACCCGCTGTGAATCGGTGGGAAGTGAGCTTGACTGCACTACTTATATGATCGAGAGCGAGGCAGGTCTTGATATCCGTAAGCCTCTCTTTAACATGCTGGCAAGCCGTAACTGGCCTCTTATGGGTCTGACCACCATGGGTATGAACTTAGAGGATGTATTCATAACCCTTACCGTTGACCCCACAAGAGATAACAAAAAGAAAAGGATAACAAAGTAAGGAGGCTGTAAAATGGGAGCTATATATAAAAGAGAAATGCAGGCCTATTTTACCACAGGCCTCGGATATGTTTTCTGCGCGGTGTTTATGGCGGTAACAGGCTTTGCCTTTGCTATGTTCACCGTTCAGGTCGCTATGAGCGGTGCGGATATCAATCTGCCCCTCTACTATACTGTCGTTATTATTTCGCTTGTGGTGCTTCTGCCCATACTGACCATGAAATCCTTTGCGGAGGAAAAGAAGATGAAAACAGAGCAGCTGCTTCTGACTGCACCCGTTTCCCTTTCCTCCATGGTGGTTGCAAAGTTCCTTGCGGCTCTCACCGTTTTCGGTGCCTGCCTTGCGGCGACCTGCTTCTATTTCACCGTTATATCCACCTACGGAACGCCTAACTTCGGTGTCCTCTACGGCTATATCATCGGTGTTTTCTTCCTTGGTTCTGCGTTTATCGCAGTAGGTATATTCATCTCCGCACTTACCGAAAACCAGCTGGTTGCGGCTGTGGGTACCATTGCGATACTTATGGTAATGATAGGAATCAACTTCCTCAATCCCTATATTGATTCCGCTTTTATACGCGGTATTCTCTCCTGGATATCGGTATATGAGAGATTTGATAAGTTCTGCTACGGACAGTTCGATTTTGCCGCATTACTTTACTATATCTCTATATGCTTCTCGTTTATCTTCCTGACTGTCAGAGTATACGAGAAGAGAAGATGGTCTTAAGGAGGGGGCGAGTCGCCCCAGCCAAACTACGCCCGATAGTACAGTAATTCAAATCACACGGAATGGAGAAGTTTATCCTATATGAACAAAAAACTCAAATACGGCTCCTTTGCGGTAGCCCTGACTGTGGCTGTGCTTGCAGTCATTATAATAATCAATGCCCTTTTCACAGGCGTTGCACAGAAGAAATCTCTTTATCTTGACATGACAAAGGAGCAGATATACACCGTTTCCCCCGAGGCTGACGCTATATTCTCTTCTCTGTCAAACAAGCCTATCGAGATCATATTCTTCACCGAGCCCGATATCATGATGGGCTACGAATACCAGAAGATGATATACGAGTACGCTCTCAAGCTGGAGGACAAGTACGATTATATCACCGTTAAGTACATCAACAGCGTTGAAAATCCCGATGCCGTTGAGCCCTTTCTCTCCTCTACCGTTCCCCAGGTATATACCACCGACGTGGTAATCACCAACGGTGCGGCGTTCCGCTGCTACAGTATGGAGAAGTTCTATACCTTTGACACGGAGACGGATACGGTATTTGCCTTCAATGCAGAATACCGCTTCGCCACCGCCATGATGCAGCTTTCCTATGACAAGATGCTTGCCTGCTTCACCGTAGGTCACGGCGAGACTACCTCCTCCTCCGAGATGCACGAGCTCTTTGTGGAGGCGGGCTTTGAGGTCAAGGACATCGACCTCTCAAAGGAGAACATCCCCGAAGAAACGAGAGTTCTTATCATCAACTCTCCCATATACGACTTTGCAGGTGCCTACGACGAGGTGAACGAGATCGACAAGGTGGACAGATACCTTGACGCTATGGGTAATCTGATGGTATTTACCGATCCTTCGGCTACCACAGATCTTCCCAACCTCAACGAATATCTTACCGAGTGGGGTGTTTCCTTTACCCCTGCACATATCGAGGACAAGGATCATTGTATCGACACCTACGGACGCTCGGTTATCGCAGAGTATACTCCCGAGGGTGACGGTGCTTCCCTCAACAAGCCCCTTCGCCAGCTCGACAATCCTCCCAAGACCATAGCAGCAAACGCTATGCCCATCGAGGTCCTCTGGACTGCTCACAACGGTATCTCCGTTTCATCTATCCTTGACACCTACGATACCGCAAAGGCTTATTCTATTGCTGACAGCTCTGTCGTAAAGGAAGGCAAAATGCCCCTTATGACGGTTTCCATGAAGACCACCGTAGGGGACAACAACGAGAAGTATTATAACTACGTTCTCTGTGCCGGTACAAAGTCCTTTGCCGACGAAAGATACCTTAACGGCTCAACCTACGGCAACGGCGATATCATCTACGCTGCAATGCGTGCCTTCGGTAAGGAAATGGTTCCCGTTGACCTTGATTTCAAGGTGTTCGACGATCTGGCACTTGATATCGAGCTTACACAGGCAAACACATGGACCGTAGTTCTGACAGCTCTCTTCCCTGCAATCATTCTTGCGGTGGGTGCAGTTATTTTAATCAGGAGAAAGCATCTGTGATGTTAAAGAAACAGAAATTAACTATAATCATATCCGCGATTCTTATAATAGCTTTGGCTGTGGTATACTTTACCGTGGTTGCTCCTATGTTAAAGGAGACCGATGAAGAGGATATCCCCGAGCTTCTTTCGGGTGAAACCTACAGCGAAGCCTACAGCAAGATAATGGTATTCCCTAAGCTTGAGCAGGCGGATATCAAGGAAATAAAGATACACAACGAGCACGGTGATTACGGATTCTATCAGGATAACAAGGGCGAGTTCTATCTCACAGACTATGAGGGAACTACCTTTGGCAAGGACAAGTTCACCTCTCTTGCGGCAACGGTTCGTCTGCCTATGGCGATAGACCGTGTTACCGAAGAGCCTACGGATCTTTCCAAATACGGACTTGACCCCAAAGACGATCCTGCTTATTATATCGTGACCGATAAAAATGACGTATCCTACAAGATGTTCATCGGTGATCCCCTTCCCACAAGCGGAGGCTACTATGCCATGCTTGAGGGCAGAAATGTAGTATACGCCCTTGACACCACCTCAAAGTATGTCCTTGTACCCAAGGAGAGCTATATTACACCTCTGCTCTCTATGCCCACAAAGTCTGACGACTATTACAAGATAGAGAACTTTACTCTGGGTAAGGACGGCGAGACCTTTATCGCTATCGACTTTATGGATGAGCAGGAACGCATCAAGACCGCATCTACCACATATTATAAGATGCTCGTTCCCGGTGACTATGTTCCTTCCTCCTCCAACTACGACCATATCATAAAGAAGTTCAACGCCCTTGAGGGCACAGAGGTCCTTGCCTTCGGTAATGTAAAGGATGCTATGACTCCCGAGGAGCTGAAGGAATTTCGTCTTGACGAGCCCAAATACGAGCTCTACTACCGCTACAGCGGTGTGGATAACTATATCCTTATAAGTGATAAAAACGAGGACGGAAGCTATAACGCTTATTCGGTAATGTTCAATATCGTGGCAAAGGTTGATTCAGAAACCTTTGACTTCCTTGAGTGGGAGTTCATCGACTTCGTTGACAAGCCCATGTTCCAGAAGAACATAAACGACATTGATACCGTTGAGATCATCGGTAACGGTGTACACGAGACCTTTACCATCACAGGTAAGGACACTGAGCTTGTAGTTACTCCCAAGAGCACCCTTACCGCACTTACCGCAAATCAGCTTGCATCCTTTAAGAGAATATATGTAAAGCTCCTCTCCCTCTCTCTTGAGGATTATACCGAATCCGAAAGTAAGGATGAGTGGGTAATGACCTTTAAGATCACCACCCGAGGAGGTCTTGAGTACGAATACTCCTTCTACAGCTATTCTACCCGCCGTTGCTACTATACCGTAAACGGTGCGGGTGAGTTCTATGTTCTTCGCGACCGCGTAGAAAAAATTCTTTCCGATACGTCGCTTCTTATGAGCGGCGGGGAGGTTACAAGTGACCCGAGTTAAGCTTTTACCCATTATATTGGCTCTTGTGCTTCTACTCTGTAGCTGTGGCAAGTCCGAGACCGTTCTCACCGTTGGCGGCGAGAAGGTCTCCTACGATACCTACCGTTATTTCTACCTTAACTACAAGGCTGAAAATGAAGACTATACCGAGGAAGAGATCTACGGAAAGGTAATTGATGCCATATCCATGGATATCGCTCTCACTCACCTTGCAGAAAACCAAAAGGTAACTCTTGATAAGAGTGATAAAAAATCGGTAGACGAATATGTTGAGGCGGCTATTGCCAACTACGGCGGTAAGGAGGCTTACCGCGAGGCACTTGAAAAGAATCATCTTACCGACGAGCTTTTCAGATACTTCTACTCTCGACAGCTTCTTGAAAACAAGCTCCGCGAGCATATGTATCTTGAGATGAATAATATCATCAAGTCTGACGATGCCACGGTTGAGGCGGATATAAAGGAAAACTTCATGGCGGCAAAGCAGGTGCTTATACGCCACGACAACGGACAGAGCGACGAAAAGAACTTAGCTCTTGCGAGAAGCATCCTTCTTAAGGCTAAGGGCGGAGAAGACTTTGATTCTCTCATAAAGGAGTATAGCGAGGACACTACCGCACTTACCGACTATGTTTACTACTTCACCTACGGTCAGATGGTTGAGGGCTTCGAAAAGGCGGTAAGCGAAACAGCCGTAGGCGGTATCTGCGATCATGTTGCAGAATCGGAGGCAGGATATCATATAATCATGAGAATGCCTCTTGACCAAGAATATATCGACAGCCACTTTGAGGAGCTTCGCAACGCCTACAAGGCAAGATGCTTCAACGATATGAGAAAGACCCTGACAAAATCCTTTGAGATAGAAAAGTCAAAGGATTTTGACAGCCTTGATTTTGATGAATAAGCTTTTTATTACAGACCTTGACGGAACGCTTCTGACAAGCGAAGGCAGGGTCAGCGAAAAGACAAAGGAAATATTGAACGCCCTTACAAACAAGGGCGTTTCTTTTGCTGTAGCTACGGCAAGAACGATACTGTCGGTTGCCAATATATTAGACGGTGTTAATATCACGGCACCGTCGGTGCTTATGAACGGTGTATGCACCTATGATATGGCAGAGAAAAAATATCTCCACTGTCATTATATAGACCCTGAAGCTACTGCCGAATACGTAAAGGCAGTTTCGGGAAGGACCGATATTTCTCCTTATATCTATACAATCAAGGATAACGAGCTCTGCGCTTACTATGAAAATATGGATACCGAGCCTGCAAGGTCCTTTGCCGAGGAAAGGCGTAAACGCTACGGTAAGAACTTTGTACAGGTGGATTTTAAAAAGCTTGATCCCACGTATGCGGTATACTTCACCATGTGCGGTAAAAGGGAAGCAATAGAGCCCTATTATCATAAATTAAAGAACACAAAGGGACTTTACGTTACCTTCTACCGCGATACCTACGATACAAGTATATACTATCTCGAAATGTGCTCGGATAAGGCTTCAAAGGCCGGGGGCATAAGGTATCTCCGTGAGCATTACGGCTATGATGAGATACACTGCTTCGGAGATAATACCAACGATATCCCCATGTTCAATGAATCAGACTATAAATACGCCGTATCGAACGCAGTAGATGAATTAAAAGAAATTGCCGACGAAATGATCTTATCAAACGACGAAAACGCAGTTGCCGTTAAAATAAAGGAGCTGACAGAATGAAATACACTCATATACTCTGGGATTTTAACGGAACTATTATAAACGATGTTGAGACGGGTATTGTCAGTCTCAACACCTTGTTAAAAAGAAGGAATATGCCTACCATAGATTCGGTAGAGCAATATCACTCGGTATTCACCTTTCCTATTACCAAGTATTATGAAAATGTAGGCTTTGATTTTTCCGTGGAGCCCTACGACAAATTGGCTATCGAATGGGTAAAGGAAAACGAGGTCAATATAAGAAAAGCCCGTCTGTGTGACGGGGCAAGGGAGGCTCTTGAATATTTCAAGGATAAGGGTATCCCTCAGATAGTTATCTCCGCAACCGAGGTAAATATGCTCCGCGGTCATATAGAGCATTTAGGTATCACCGATTATTTTGAGGAGATACTGGGTCTTGACAATATCCATGCAGAAAGCAAGGTGGGCTTGGGTGTTGACTGGTTAAAGCGTCATCCCGGTGCCGCTCCTCTTATGATAGGAGATACGGTGCACGATGCCGAGGTTGCAAAAAGTATAGGCTGTGACTGTGTTCTCTGTTCTACGGGACACCAAAGTCTTGAAACGATAAGCAGGGTTGGTGTGCCGACCTTTGTAAATTTGGAAGAATTAATAAAGGGCGCCTTTTGACGCCCTTTGATAAACTTATTTATGAAATAATTTTTTAGAGGTATATGTCGGCTCACAAGTCAGATTGATACCAAGCTTACGATAGATATCATCGTCTACCTGTGCCAGCATTACGGTAGAATGAGCCTCACAGCCGCGTAAGCACTCTAACTTGGAATAAGCCAGCTTTGCTTCCTCGTTCATGGTTGCCGAGATAGACAGAGCGATAAGGGTTTCGTCCGAGTGAAGTCTGGGGTTATGGTTTCCTAAGGTGCTGATCTTCAGCTTCTGTACGGGCTCGATAATAGCGGGATCAATAAGCTTTGCAGGCTTTTCAAGTCCTGCATATGCCTTTACAGCATTGAGAAGTGCGGCAGATGCAGCTCCCAAAAGTCCTGTGGTCTTGCCTGTAACTATTCTTCCGTCGGGAAGCTCGATAGCTACCGCAGGCTGATTGTCGGTAGACTCACTTCTTTCAAGTGCCGCACGGACTACGGGACGGTCCTCCTCGGTGATCTGTGCCTGACGCATAAGAGATTCTACCTTCTGAACCGAGCTCTCGGAACAGTTGCCCTTCTTCTTCTGACAGAGAGTCTTGAAATATCTTCTGATTATCTCGTTCTTTGACGCCTGTCTTGCGGCATCGTCGTCAACGATACAGAAGCCTGCCATATTTACACCCATATCGGTAGGCGACTTGTAGGGGCTGTCCCCCCATATCTGCTCAAATATTGCGTTGAGCACGGGGAAAACCTCTACATCACGGTTGTAGTTTACGGTTGTGATTCCGTATGCCTCAAGGTGATAGGGGTCGATCATATTTATATCGTCAAGGTCGGCGGTTGCCGCCTCGTATGCGAGGTTGACGGGGTGCTTTAAGGGAAGATTCCATATGGGGAAGGTCTCAAATTTTGCATATCCTGCCTTGACACCGCGCTTATGCTCGTGGTATAACTGTGACAGACAGGTCGCCATCTT
>JAZNKU010000114.1:0-1981 GCA_045578685.1 Eubacteriales bacterium | reverse complement strand
ATTTATTATTGACAAATTGTATACGGTTTTGGTATAATTAGTCATTATTATATGAACAATTATTCAGGAGGATATAGATATGGCAAATAAAATCAGAGCAGGTATCGTAGGCGCAACCGGTATGGTAGGCCAGCGATTCATCACACTTCTTGACAATCACCCCTATTTTGACGTAACCGTTCTTGCGGCAAGCCCCAGAAGTGCGGGCAAGACCTACACCGAGGCGGTAGGCGAAAGATGGAAGCTTGACATCCCCATGCCCGAGTATGTTAAGGATATGGTTGTTATGGACGCATCCAAGGTAGATGAGGTTGCAGCAAAGGTTGACTTTATCTTCTGTGCAGTTGATATGAAGAAGGATGAGATCAGAGCCCTTGAGGAGGCTTACGCCAAGGCTGAGGTTCCCGTTGTTTCCAACAACTCCGCTCACCGTCATACCCCCGATGTTCCCATGGTAGTGCCCGAGATCAACGACGAGCACCTTGCTATCATCGAGGCTCAGAAGGCAAGACTCGGCACCAAGAAGGGCTTTATCGCAGTTAAGCCTAACTGCTCTATCCAGAGCTATGTTCCCATGCTTTCCGCACTTAAGGAATTTAAGCCCACAAGAGTAGTGGTATCCACATATCAGGCTATTTCCGGTGCAGGCAAGACCTTTGCCGAGTGGCCCGAAATGATTGATAACATCATCCCCTATATCGGCGGCGAGGAAGAGAAGAGCGAGAAGGAGCCCCTCAAGATCTGGGGTCACATCGAAGGCAACGAGATCGTTGACGCCACCACTCCTCTCATCACCTGTCAGTGTATCCGTGTTCCGGTTACCAACGGTCATACCGCTACAGTATTTGTAGACTTTGAAAACAAGCCCACAAAGGAGCAGATCCTCAAGGCCTGGGCAGAGTACGAGGGCAAGCCTCAGACTCTTAAGCTTCCCCACGCTCCCGAGAAGTTTATCACCTACTTCGAAGAGGATAACAGACCTCAGGCTCACACCGACCGCGAGATCTACGGCGGTATGGGTGTTACCTGCGGCAGACTCCGTGAGGACACCATGTTCGACTATAAGTTCGTTGGTCTTTCTCACAACACTCTCCGCGGTGCTGCCGGCGGTGCGGTGCTTATCGGTGAGCTTCTCTTTGCGGAAGGCTATCTCAACTAAAAATAAGATCACTCTTCCGAGGAAGAGTGATTTTTGTTGCCTTTTGTTGTAATATTGCATAAAATAATTATATTTTTTGACATAAAACTATTGAAATTGCCCTAAAAATATGTTATAATCAATATGTAATCACAATAGTGGTTGCAAATCCACCAGTAAAGGGGCGTTGAACATGAACATTAACACATTCGGAAGACAGGTAACGGTTACCCAGGATCTCAAGGATCTGTTCGCCAAGAAGTTAGGCAAGCTGGACAAGTTTTTCCATGACGATGCAGACTGTAACATCACTCTGCGCGAGAGAAAGAACGGAAGAAAAGTCTTAGAAGTTACCATCACCTCCGGCGGTACCCTTTTCCGCGCGGAGACCGAAGAGGAGACCTTCCAGAACGCTCTTGATAAGGCAGTATCTACCATTGAACGGCAGATACGAAAAAACAAGACACGACTTGAAAAGAGGCTCCGTGAAAGTGCTTTTGTAAGAGAGATCGAGTACGAAGAACCCATCGAGGAGGAGGGCGAGTTCGATATAAGAACAAAATCCTTCGCCTTCAAGCCTATGTCACCCGAGGAGGCAATACTCCAGATGAATCTTCTCGGACACGAGTTCTTTGTTTTTGAAAATGACGAGACTCACGAGGTCAATGTAGTATATAAGCGTCACGCAGATAAATACGGACTGATAGTACCCGATTAATAAAATAGCCGTCGCGCAATGCGACGGCTATTTCATTAATCGGGAAATGCAGAATGCAGAATGCAAAATGCAGAATTTTGGTTGAAAATAGTGGTAAAATACCACTATTTTTTTCATTGTAAAAG
>JAZNKU010000113.1:0-7597 GCA_045578685.1 Eubacteriales bacterium | reverse complement strand
CCATTTGCCATAGCACCCTTATCATTAACAAATGCTCCGCTATGATAGTTTATTGATACTATACAGCTATCGTGAAAGCCGCTATATTCTTTCATCAAATTTTCAATATCAATTTCATTTTTTATTTCATTCCACATATAGCACCAAAACTCCTTCTTTTATTCCCGCGATAGTTCTTCGTCAAATTCAGATTTATCGAACAATTTCACATAACACGACGAGAACCGTTATATGTGATCCGTCACTTTTCACTCCAAACCTCCGCTGATTTTACGTTTTATTGAATTTGACACAACACGGAATCCGAAAAACGGCATTGCCCAGGCATAAACTGCCAGCAAAACAGGTATCAACAGAAGAAACGGAGAAGCAAGCCCGCCGTTAAAGCAGAGGCCTATAAGACATGCCTCAAAAATTAATGCAACCAGGACAAATATGCTCATGAGTATTTTAACTGCAAGTCTTAATTTGAAATTTAAGCTTACCTTTGTTTTATCGCTCGCTTCACGAAAGACAACTTCTATAAGCGGAGAAAAGGAATCAAAAAATAATATATTCTTGTTTTTTCTTGTTGCGACTACATGATCATCAACATTTTTGATGCCGTACTGCTCTTCTTCGAGCACGGCAATACATATTTTTTCAGTCTTTGTACTATCATTTTTACTCATAAGGTCTGCCGAAAAATCTAAAAATGATAAGAACTTTCTTTTCAAATAGATCACCTGCTTTCAAAGGTCTTTCGTTAACCGTAACCCGGTTTAACTCCTTCGGACTATTATCATAGACCTCATACTCATTATACTCTATATCCACAGTTTTGTCAATCTCAACTGTTAAATTGTCAAATCTTCTTGCAAAAAGTAATATAATAATATATAATAATATTATATAAATTATAATCGGAGATCGCTATGGTAAAGATACTTCACACAGCTGACATGCATTTAGACAGCCCCTTTACCCTTATGGACGCCTCACTTTCAGAGGCGAGAAGAGCAGACCTGCGTTCTGCGTTTTCTGCCCTGATGATGTATGTCAAGGACAACAATATAGACATCCTGCTTATTGCGGGAGATATGTTTGAGCACGAATACGCTACCAAGGAGACTATAGCCCTGGTGGTAAGAGAGTTTGAGAAGGTTCCCGAATGCCGCATAATCATTTCCCCCGGCAATCACGACCCCTATACCCCTAACTGCGTTTATAAAAAATGTCAGTTCCCTTCGAATGTACATATATTCACCGAGCCTACCATGTCGGTAGTATCCTTTGACGATATAGGTGTTGATGTTTACGGCTATGCGTTTACCTCCGCGACCATGGAGCGTAACCCCTTCGTCGGTAAGAAGCCCCTGCACCCCGAGCGTATGAATATTCTCTTGGCCCACGGCGACACCTCCTCTCCCATCTCAAGATACTGTCCCATAACCGAAGCGGATATCGCAGACAGCGGCTACGACTATATAGCTCTCGGGCATATCCACACAGGCAAGGAGCCCACAAAGGCAGGAGATACCGTCTATGCCTACAGCGGATGTCTGGAGGGACGCGATTATTCTGAGGCGGGACACAAGGGCGCTCTCTACGGAGAATTTATAAAGGACGAAAACGGCTTCAGGCATAATATCAAGCCTGTGCGCTTCTCCAGAAGAAGATATGCCTCCCACCGTCTTAATGTTACGGGAGCCCACACCGCAGAGGAGATAACCGAGGCTGTTTCCCGTAAGATAATAGACAAGGGATACGGAGACGACACCCTGCTTCGCATAACCCTTGAGGGTAACGTTTCTCCCGACCTTACCGTATCACAGGCAAGAGTCGAGGCGGGAATACGAAAGCTCTACACCTTTGAGCTCATCGACCGCACCCTCCCCCTCTACGATGCCGAGGCTCTGAAAAAGGATCCCACCATCAAGGGAGCATTCTTCGAGGCTCTGCTTCCCCTTTTAGAGAGCGGTGACCCCGAGCAGAGAGAGACAGCGGCTCTGGCACTTCGCTACGGTCTTGCCGCCATCGACAACAACGACATTATTGATTTTTAAAGGAGCATAAATGTATATAGAAAGCTTACACATAGGTGATTTCGGCGGAACGAAAAACCGCGATATTACCTTTGAAAACAGGATCAATATTATAGAGGGACAAAACGAAAGCGGAAAGTCTACCCTTGCTTCCTTTATCCGTTTTATGCTCTACGGCTTTTCGGACAAGTCCCAGAGACAGCGTTACTACAGCTGGGGCACCCGATCCGCCTCGGGAACTATGACCGTGGTGTCCGACGGTATGCGTTACCGTATCGAGCGTGAGCATATAGAAACAACAGGGGACAAGGTGCAGATAGTTGACCTCTCAACCAACCTTCCCGTCTTTGAGGGAAGAAGGCCGGATGAGGTGTTCTTGGGCGTTTCGGATGATATCTTTTCCCATACCGCATATATCGGACAGGCCGCAGGCGGCTATGTAGGCGGTGAAAAGATTTCTGCCTCTATCGAGAATATTCTTTTCTCTGCCGACGAAAGCGTGGATCCGGGTAAGGCACTCAAGCGTCTTGACGATGCCAGAGTGCTCCTACAGCATAAGAGAGGCAAGGGCGGTAAGATACACGAGCTTACCGAGGAGAGGGACGCACTGATACGCCGTCTTGACAGTGCTAAGGCATCAAACAGCGGCATCATCGAAAAGGAAGGAACTCTGCGGGACACCAAGGCGTCTATTCAGGCAAACGAGGAGAAGCTCAACAGCCACAGAGAGCTTCTCAGCTATTACGAAAACGCAAAGGCATACCGTACCTACAAGAAATACCGTACCTTAAAGAAAAAGGCAGCCGAGCTTGAGACTTTGGGAATCGCCCTGAGAGAAAGCTATACCCACGAGGGCTTTCTACCCGACGAGGATTATATCGGAAGGCTTGAGGTACTTCAGGACGAGATAAAGCGTCTGGACGACGCCGCAAACGACCTCCACCGTGAGATAGAGCAACAGAGAATGCGTAACAGCGACCTCTTTGAGATGTCCCTGTTTATAGACCGCGTAAACGAGCGAGGCGGTATCGACGCGGTAGTACGCGGATTCAGGAAGATTGGCAAGCGTAAGAATACTATGACCCTGCTTTCGGTTCTCGGTTTTATCTTTGCCCTATGTGCAGGCGTATTTACCGCTCTGTTCTACAAGAGTATAGACTCGCTTCTCGTTTACGGCGGACTCAGTACGCTTTCATTCTTGCTTATAGGTCTGATATTCGTAATATGTGCTTCAAGACAAAAAATAGAAGAAAATGAATTCCTTGCCGAGCTTGATGTTGATTCCAAAAAGGATTTCAACGATGCGGTAAGCCGTTTCGTCACCGACGAAAACAAGCTCTCGCTCCATAACTCCCGTGTACGGGATCTGGAGGAGAAATACAACAAGCTTCTCCGTGCAAAGCAGGAAAAGGAGGATGCGGCCACAGCCGAGGCGTTCCGCTGGGGCAAGAGCGACTGGGAAGAGGCACTGCGTAAGGCTAAGGAAGTGCTCCGACTTATCGCAGAGAACCGTACCGAGGCAGAAAAGTATGCTATCGCCCGCGATGCCTTAAAGGATCAGGCGGGTTCCATAGATCCTGCAGCCCTGAAGGAGGCTCTGGCAGGAAGACCCTATACCGAGGACGTATTTGACATGAATGCGGTAAACGAGGCTCTCCGCGAAAAGGATTTTTATACCAAGACCACCGAATATCTCAAGCAGAATGCCGCAGAGCTGGAAAAGGAGCTTGCAGTTCTTTACGCCACCCGTGAGGATCCGACCCTCTTAAACGACCGTGTCAACGAGCTGAGCGTTACCGTTGACGCCCTCACCAGAAAGCTCAACGGATATGTTATGGCATACGAAAAGCTGGGCGAGGCATCCGAGATGCTGCGTTCAGGAGTCTCTCCCCGACTTGCGGAAAACGCAGGCTCTTATCTGTCCCGTATGACCGACGGCAGATACGATACCGTAGGCGTGACAAAGGACCTTGATATGAAATACGAAGCCGACGGTCAGAGCCGTGACCTCGACTTTATGAGTGCGGGTACCCGTGACCTTGCGTATTATGCTCTCAGACTTTCACTGATACCCATACTCTACAAAAAGCAGCTGCCTCCCGTGGTTTTTGACGAGAGCTTTGCCCGTCTTGATGATGACCGTATGGACTCCTTCTTTACAGTCATATCAGGAGAGAATATGCAGTCGCTTATATTTACAAGTCAGAAAAGAGACGCCAAGCGTATGGCACAGCTCGGTGTCAGATTTAATCACATTAAGTTATGAAAAGATCACAAAAGCTCATCGCAATATTCGGTATCCTCGTGTTCATAGCCTTTACCCCGATTATCTCTTTGGTTTTTACGGGGATGTCGGTCTTAGGCATGACTATAGGTATCCTGATATTCCTTTTCGGTCTCTTTATGCCGCGGGTGCTTGATTATTTTAAAAAGCATAAGGTAATACGGGCGTTGGTCTGCATATTTCTTATACTTGCACTTCTCTGGGCACTGATCTGCTCTGTTCTCCTGCTTTCTGCAGGAATGAAAAAGCCAAAGAGCTCGGACACAGTCATAGTTCTCGGATGTCAGATCAAGGGCACAAGACCCAGTAAGATGCTTCGCCAACGACTGGACAAGGCATACTCCTATCTTACGGAAAATCCCGACTCGGTTGCCATCATGTCGGGCGGACAGGGTCCCGACGAGGTGATGCCTGAGGCAGAGGCGATGTACAACTACCTTATAGACAAGGGCGTTGCACCCGAAAGGCTGTTCGTTGAACCAAACTCCCACAACACCGAACAGAATATGCAATACTCTGCCGAGATAATAAAAAAGGAGGGTCTTGACAAAAATGTTGTTGTCATAACCCAGTCCTTCCATCAGTACCGCTCCTCTGTTTACGCAAGACAGGCAGGGCTTAACGCCTATGCCATCAACTGCAAGACAAATCCGGGAACACTGCCCACCTACTGGCTGAGAGAGCTGTTTGCCATAGTTAAAATGATCTTAGTGATATAAAATATCCCTTGCTTCTTCAAGCAAGGGATATTTTATATCAGAATAAATTAAATTCAAGCTCTGTAAATACTGCTGACAGCTCGAAGGGATATTCGTTCTGCAGCTCGGAGATACGCTCGGTGGAGGTGGTATAGACAGAGCCGTCGATAAGCTCGTATGCTATAGAACCCTCGTAACCAAAGGACACCGTACCGTAAAGGCTGCCGCTTGCGGGATCGAGTGTATATATCTTATAGTCGTATCCGCCGTCGTCACGAACAGTCATGGTGTACACCTCGCCCGTATCTCGGATAACACCGCGGTAGCTTCTGCCGTAGCAGTCCACCATATAGGGCTTGCCCTCGCACATGGTGAATATGGCAAGCACACGGTCATCCGAGCGCATAAAGAAAAGCTCGGGGCTGCCGTCGGAGTTGATGTCGATAAGCTTGTAGCCAAAGGCGTTCTCGTCCACATTACGGAAGTCGGCCTTGGCGTCAAGAAGGGTGGTCATCCATTTGTCCGAAAGCTCACCTGTGGGAGAGGGATATGCACCCTCATTTATTTTTTCCTCAAAGTCGTCTGCAAACAAGCCGTGTACCGCCGTATCGAGCTTAACTATGATCTCCTCGTAACTTGCGGCGGTCTTTTCTTTTTTCGGAGTGCAGGCACAAAGGGTCAAAAGCATTGCCGCACATACTAAAAATGTTATTATTCTTTTCATGGTTAGGATTCCTTTTCTGTCGTTTAAATGAATTATACTACATTACAGCCCTTGGGTCAAGGAAAAGTTTATGCCCATCTGCTCTCTCGCCTTCTCCATAAGGGCGGCTTCCAACAGAGAATTACGGTTAAACTCCGGCATAGCCTTGCCGACTATCTGTCTGAGAAAATCTCTTAATTCATAGTACATTACAGGCTTGTCGCAAAGGGTTTCATATACCGATCTTGTTCCGTCACGCATAACGAGGGTAATCTCGGCAGGCTTGGACACCTTGTCTATGATGATGCTGCCTTCCTCACCCTGAATCTCGGAGGGCAGAGCATCCTGAGTAATCTTTGACCACATAAGGGTTGCGGTCATATCGGGATAGGAGCATATCATGGTTCCCTGTCCGTCGATAGAACCGGGCAGAAATACAGCCCTTGAAACAAAGTCAACAGGCTCACCGAAGAGCTGTAGCATAAGGCTGACGGGATAAACACCCAGATCCATAAAGGAACCGTTCCAGAGGGTGGGGTCAAAGGCGTTTTCAACTATGCCCTTTTTAAATTTGTCATATCTTGACGAATACTGACAGAAGGAGAGATTTACTCTTCTTACCTTACCTATAAGGGGCAGGAGTTCCATTATTTTATATGTTCCGGGCACATGAGCCGACATCATCGCCTCCATAAACACGACGCCTTTTTCCTTGGCTGTGTTTATCATATTCATTGCCCCGTCATAGCTCTTGTGCATCGGCTTTTCACAGAGAACATGCTTGCCTGCCCGAATCATTTTGACAGCCTGCTCCTCGTGAGCATAGTTGGGACTGGCTATATATACGGCGTCTATATCCTTATCCTCTGCCATTTTGTCAAGGTCGGTATATACCTTGTCAAAGCCCCATTTTTCTGCGTATTCTCTGCCTGTATACTCTTTTCTGGAATAAATGGCATGAAGATTTATTTCGGGAAAAAGCCTTGTTGACTCAAGCATCTCGTCAACAACGAAGTTTCTTCCGATAACTGCTAAATTTATCATATTATCACCTTAAATAAGGGCTGTCACAGACAGCCCTTATATTTTAGTTATTTCTTGCCCAGAACTCGTCGAAGTCTACGATGGTTCCCGTCTTTCTTGCTTCCTCTATTGCAAACGCGATAGCGTGGTTGTAGTAGGATTCCTCGATCTCGGGAACGCTGTTACCCTCGTAAGTACCGTTGAGATAAGCGTAGAGTGCACCGATGATTCCGCCGTCTCCGCCGCCGTGACCGCCGTTGATGCCGTCCTTAGCCTTAGTAGAGTCAACAGTTTCGGTCTTGTCTGCTGCAAAATCGTAAACGGTAATGGGAGTGGACTCGTCCATTGCGGCACGAAGCTCACCCTTTGTACCCATAACGTGGAGGAATCTGCCGCCCTTGTTAAATGCGTTCATTGTAAAGGTTACCGTGATATCGTCCTCAAAGAGCATATTAACTACCTGATGGTCAACAACATCGTTATCGCACTTATAAACACACTTGCCGTACTGGGTGGTACGAAGCGCCTCCATAACGTCCTCGTCGGTGGGCTCTACCTTGTGTGTAGAGGTAGTACGGAACCAGTTGTTTCCCTTGTCATCATAATAAATCTTAACCGCGTTGTACATACAGTCTGTGGCTACGGGACAGTCAAGACAACGCTCGCCTGCACCCTCGGGTGCGTTCTCCTCCTTGAAGTAGGAGAGCATACCGAAGGACTGTACCTTCTTACACTTCTTGCCGATAAGCCACTGGAGGATATCAACATCGTGGCAGGACTTCTGGAGAAGCATATCAGAGCTGCGCTCTGCGTTGCCCCAGTTACCACGGACAAAGCTGTGGGTCTAAGTCGGATCGTAGCCATG
>JAZNKU010000112.1:0-7323 GCA_045578685.1 Eubacteriales bacterium | reverse complement strand
GCGCTACATATCCCGCTACGATATTCCTTTCCGGTTCTGCTACCGTAAAGGCAGGCGCACATTGGTCTCCTTCGGTTGCCCCTGAGGGATACAGCAACGCCATTCCTGTTGCTATGACCGAGCCCAAGCTTTACGATGTTGTAGCTGAGTTTGAGGGAACTCCGAATAAGGATTACTTCAAGATGAGCGACAGATATGAAAATAAGTTTGCTCTTACCGTCAAGGATAAGAAGCTCATCGTTGCGGCAGCAGATGAGGTATATACCGTATACTGGGGCAACAACCCCTATATGACTCTCGAGGAGGCTGTAGCTGACCTCCCCGCAGACATCCAGGCCACACTCAAGGTGGTAGGCGACACAGTGGTTGCCGCTCCCGTAGTGATAAAGAAGGGAATGAATATCACTATTACCACCGATATCAATCCCGCAACCCTTGCTGACTATACAGGACACAGTGTCAAGAGGGCACAGACCTTTACCGATGCGATCTTCCGTGTAGAGAAGGGTGCTACACTTATCCTTGAAGCAGCAGAGGGCAAGACTCTGACCTTTGACGGAGAGAGCAAGAAGGTAAACTCCGCTATGATCGTTACCGCAGGCGGTATCGCTGTAGGTAAGGGCGTCAGCATAAAGGCAAACAACAACAAGAACGCCGAGAAGCTCACCGGAGCTACTCCCGTATTCACCTTCGGCGGCGGTATTTATGTAGAAAAGGGCGGCAGCTGTACTATAAACGGCGGCAGCGTTGCAGGTAACTATGCAAGCTACGGTGCAGGCGTTTATGTAAACGACGGTGCACTGGCAATATCTGAGGGTGAGATCAAGTCAAATACGGCACTTTACGGTGCAGGCGTATACCTTGAAACCACAGGCTCCGATAAGGAGATATTTGCTACCTTTGCTATGGCGGGAGGCAGCGTAACGGAGAACAAGGCAAGTGCTGTGAGCCAGGTAAAGGGCTCAGGCGTTGCAGGCGGTGTGTTTATCACCAACGGCTCTTCGTTTATGATGACGGACGGCTCACTCTCCAAGAACACGGCGGCTATGGCGGCAGGTGTTTGCGTAGGTGTGCTTAAGTATGCCGCAGAGATCCCTCAGCCTAAGCTGGTCCTCTCTGACAAGGCAAGCATCGGCTCAGATAACAGCGTATATCTCGCTATTCCGAATATTTCATATGTTTCGGTAACCTCCAACCTTACTGCAGGAGGCTCTGTGACCCTTTCGCTCCCCGCAACCATGCCTCAGAACATGAAGCTTGTTGCGTTTGAGTACGGTGACAATAAGACCGTAAACGAGACCGCGGCACAGAAGGCACTTTCTGCCAAGAAGTTCGTCCTTGACAAGGCGGCTTCCGAATACTTTACCGTATCGGTATCCCATGCAGATAAGTCGGTGCTTGTTAATGTGGCTGGCGATTATCTGCCCGCAAGAACCAAGGCGGGCAAGCATCACAACGGACTTGATATGTACGTTGAGGGTGACGGCGAGGCAAAGGAGGGCGAGACAAAGACTCCTATAATATACGAGCCTGCCGTTATCCGTGAAAACGGCTCATTTACAACATATTATGAAATGAGCTACTACCCCAACCTCTACAAGAATATCAATGCATACATCACCGCTCCCTTCCTTGAGGGAACGAGAATAGTAATGATCGACACCTCGGATGAAAAGGAGGTCGGCTACTACTACTATGAGGTAGGCGACAAGGAAACCGTAGTCGTCGCAAGCGAGTCTGCCGACGGCAAGAAGACTCCCGATATCATCGAGATTCCCCTCACGAGCTTTTATAAGATGGGCACCAAGGACACCTTCTATTCGCTCAAGGTAAACGAGGATACCTCCAAGAAGGCGGTAACCAAGGAAAAGCTGCTTTTCGTAGTTGATTTTACAGATATCCGTATCCCTGAGGGTGTTACCTGTGAGGGTGACTTCACAATGGTATGGAACCACTACTATCCCGGTGAGACCGAGGGCGAGAGATACGATATCTCGGGCAATGTTATGGTAACCGAGTACAAGGTTGCAAACACCTCCGCGTCTACAGCAGCCCTCACCGCAGGCGAGGATAACAGCTTTACGGTAAGCTATACGCTTGCTTCTGACAGTGCGGTGCTTGCAGAGAACAAGGGTGTTATACTCTTCCAGATAGGAAGCGGAGCATTCCCCCGCGGTACTGTCTTTGCCGATGCAGAGGGCAAACAGTATGTTTGTGCAGGCAAGGCGGCAGCGATCGCCGTTCCCGTTCCCACCGACAAGGACGGTAATGTTATAAAGGAGGGCAGTGCGACCTTCACCCTGTCCAACTATTACGGAACAGCCCTTATCAACGCTGCTATGCGCTGTGTTATCGCGGTCAGTGACGACGGACTTCACTGCAGAGTAGGTGCACCCTATGACGCAGAGAGCGAGGGTATTAAGCTTTCTCTTGAGGCAGACGATGAATACTCTGTTCTTGTTACCACCCCCGACGGTACAAAGAAGCCTTATTACGAAAGCTATGAGGATATCAAGGAATCTAAATTCCTTGATATGACCGTTAAGGGTCTTGCCAATACCACCGAGGTCGATAGCTTTAATTTGTCGCTTCTCAAGAAGGTAGGCGACGAATATGTTTCCTGCAATCTCTCCGAGCTCTTTAAGGTAGACGAGGCATACGGCAATGAGGTTATCCTCAGTACAGGCAACCTCAGCCTTGAGCTTGCCGCGGGCATAAACGAGCTTATGGGCAATGAATACAAGATAGCATTCAAGGTCGGCGACGCTGTGGAGTACGTTAAGGTTAATGTTATAGAGACGAAGAAGAAATAACTATCAATACAACAAGGCACACTCTGTCGAGTGTGCCTTGTTCTTTATCAGTATTTTGGTTTAATGATCAGATGAGTATCGAGATCTATCGTATAGTCAACTTTAATATCACTGTTGTAAGCGATGGGTTTATAACCCAACCGCGCGCAAAAGGCGGAAACGAAATTACGTTCACCTACTGAAAGTAATAGCTCTTTGACTGATGACTGCAATTCATTTCGTTCTAAATGTTTTCCGTGTATCAGAAGGTCTCCGTATGCCGATTCAATTTCTATTATCATTTTACATTTTCCTTTGTTGTATTAATGGAGGAGATGAGCATACGGCGGATAGAGCCACAGGTGTTTTGAAGCTTTTTGTAGTCATTATTCGAAATGTATCCGGTTCTGTTTAATAATTCAAGCCAGTATTCTGACTCATAACATTCCTTGAGAGCGATCTGCATCTTTGATATGAAATCAGCAGTACCATGGGCATATTTCGATTCGTGTATATTTGCACCGATAGAAGTACCGGAACGGAGAAGTTGATTTGTCAAAACACTTTCCCTTCTCGTTTCTTTTATCATTCTGCAAAGATCAACTATTTCAACTGCGAAATCTTTTGCTTTTTCCAGCATTATGCTTTCTGCCATAATATCACCTCTTTTGGGTATTATATCACAAAGACTTGAAAATGTATATAGCTAAATTGCTTCGCATCTAAATTATTGCTTACGCAATAGCTAAATTACACTTCGTGCAGCTAAATTAAATTTGCCATATAGCTGGGCGAAGCCCAATTTAGCTCGACTTGTCGAATTTAGCTGAGCTGTGCTCAATTTAGCTTGCCGAAGGCAAATTTAGCTGCTTAATCGAAAAAAGCACCCTTTCGGGTGCTTTTTTTCGATTAAGCAATAAGCCGGGTTCTGTCGTGTACGGCCATCTATCTTGTCTTTGCGTTGCCGCAAAGCTCTGTGCCACCCACGGGGTTCTGCCGGACAAGCATCAAGTTTCCTTGCCCCCGCAAACGGTGTTGCTCCGGATAGGGTTTACATTTGCACAAAGTCGCCAGTGTGCCGGTGAGCTCTTACCTCGCCTTTCCATCCTTACCTCGTATGAGGCGGTTTATTTCTGTTGCACTTTCCCTGAGGTCGCCCTCGGCGGACGTTATCCGTTATCCTGTCCTGTGAAGCCCGGACTTTCCTCACGGTACTACCTTTCGGCATGATACCGCGCGGCCGTATAGCTTAGTCGAGTTATTTTAACACATTAATCTTCTTTTGTCAAATCAAGATCGTTAATATGCTTTTTTATTCTTCTGAGATCCGAGAGCATTTTTTTGGTATCCTGTATAATACGGACCTTTGAGCCCTCGCTTGAGTGGTTTATTATAGAAACGGGATATTCTCCGATGATATACCCTGCCTTTTCGGCTATCATCAGCACTTCGAGATCAAAGGCGAAGCCCTTGGTCTCACAATACCTGAATATCCTTCTTG
The DNA here is from genome assembly GCA_045578685.1 of Eubacteriales bacterium. GTDB lineage: Bacteria > Bacillota > Clostridia > Oscillospirales > CAG-272 > RGIG7300. Next base: position 3,030 of record JAZNKU010000112.1, on the reverse strand, counting down.
CCGTGTCACCTCGGTACGCCTTGATGCCGCACTGGCTGTCTGTATGGCGAAATCCAGCCGCAAGGTTGAGAAGCTTTATATAAACCTTGGAGGCTATTTTTCTTGCAAAATTATAGCCCTTGTGGCCTTCTTTGGTAAGATTTCTTGAGCCTATCACCAGATCGTATTCGGTCAGCTTATCCGCCATCTCACCGATGACCTCTACCCCATAGGCAAGATCACAGTCGGTACAGACTATACGACCCCCCGTTGTTTCAAGCATGCCGGTTTTTACGGCATAACCTTTTCCTTGGTTTTGGCAGTAACTTACCATCTTGAGATTGGCATAGTTACCCGCATGCGTAAGAAAGAGCTTTTCGGTAGAGTCTGAGCTTCCGTCATTTACAAGGATTATCTCATAATCCTCGAAGTGCTCTGACATGTAGGAACAGAGCCTGTCCATACATATAAGGATATTCTTTTCTTCGTTGTATACCGGTATTACTACCGAAATTTTATCAGGGTTCATTGTATGCATCCACCAATAGAGCCTGTACACAGTATCTGTCGCTCCACAAAGCATTTGTGCAGGTGGACAGAGTTATGACACGGCTGTTTGTATCAAAGGCTATACCCTCACGCTTGAACTTGGAGTTTGAGCGCATCTCCTCCGCCCATGTTACAAAATCCTCGCCTGTAGGGAAGCCTGTTTCTATATATTTGTATTTATAATCGGTCTTGTATACCGAGAATATCTTATAAGTATATATTCCCTTGTCGGTGTAAACATATACATACTGATTTTTGTTAAAGAAATCCTCGTCAAGGAACTTTATCAGCTCGCTGAACATCATACCGTTCTGCATATTGTGACCGTAAACTATAAAGTTATAGTTGCCGTTGATATCCTTGTCGCAACGGTAGTCGGCAAAGATAGAGCCTGCGGTCATATAGTCGCCCGTATAGGTGCGGCTGAGATAATAGTCGTTATCCTCCGACTGCAGTATGGGATAATCTATATTTTCCGTACCGGGGATGATTATCCAGCCGTATACATCCTCACTCTTTTCGCGCAGTGAGAGAATACGGGATCTCATTCTTTCAAAAAGCTGATTATAGGTGCCGTCATCCTCACCCTTGGGCTTATTTATGGTGCCAAAGGAATCAAGCTCGCTGAGCAATGCACTTTGTTCAAACACAGAGCCCGTGTCGCCAAGATCTGTATACATTTCCTTATAAAAATTCTCCGCCTGCTTGTAGCCGTAAAGGGTCTTTACTATAGAAAACGCAGACACAACGAAAACGCATACGCATATACCCATTATGATATAGCGAAGCATAGCTCTGGTCTTGGCAGCCTTTCTTTTTTTCTCTATCTCAGGATCCGGCGTTGCTATATCATCTACGGTTGCGTGATTAAGCGAATAGAGAAAGGAATCCCTTTGATTGTTTTCAGACATAATAAGAATCCTCAATTAAAGCAAAGCTTTTGCCCCTTTTGAGGGCAAAAGCTTTACGCTGTAGTTTTATTTTCAGAACTTGATGATGGAGTTATCCCACATTGCGGGAGCCTCGTAGCCGAGGAGGTTTACCGTGGTAGCCGCAACATTGGAGAGACCGTAGCTTGCATCCTTAACCACGCTGTACTTATCAGAATTGAAGTTATCGTAGATGATGCAGGGAACGGGGTTGAGAGTATGGCTGGTCTTGGCCTTGGGAGTACCGTCCTTGTTGGTCTTTGCAGACTTGGTCTTCTTGTCGATCTCGTACATCTCGTCTGCGTTACCGTGGTCTGCGGTAATGATAGCAACACCCTCGAGCTTGTCGATAACGGTGAGAAGTCTTGCAAGCTGGAGGTCAAGAGCCTCGACGCTTACCTCGGTTGCAAGCATGCTACCTGTATGACCTACCATGTCGCCGTTGGGGAAGTTGCAGCGCAGGTACTTGTACTCACCGGACTCAAGCATCTCGATCATCTTGTCGGTGATCTCAGCGCACTTCATCCAGGGTCTCTGCTCAAAGGGAACAACATCGGAGGGGATCTCGATATATGTTTCAAGCTCCTCGCTGAACTTGCCGGACTTATTACCGTTCCAGAAGTATGTTACGTGGCCGTACTTCTGTGTCTCGGAGATAGCAAGCTGCTTTACGCCTGTGTCAGCGAGGTACTCACCCATTGTGTTGGTGATCTCGGGGGGATTTACAAGATATCTGGAAGGAATATGAAGGTCGCCGTCATACTCAAGCATACCTGCATACATGGTCTTGGGGAAGCGAACGCGGTCGAACTTGTCAAAGCTCTCTGCCTCAAAGGCTACGCTGATCTCGATGGAACGGTCGCCGCGGAAGTTGAAGAAGATAACGCTGTCGTTGTCCTCGATGGTACCTACGGGCTTGCCGTCGCGAGCGATAACAAAGGGATCAAGATCCTGGTCGATTGCACCTGTGTTAGCACGGATGGTCTCGATAGCTTCCTTAGCGGATGCGTACTGTGCGCCCTCGCCCAGTACATGAACCTTCCAGCCGGCTTCAACCATAGACCAGTTAGCCTCGTAACGGTCCATAGTGATCTTCATACGGCCACCGCCGGAAGCGATCATAACGTCAAAATCATCGGAGCGAAGCTCGTCGAGATAGCCTTCAAAGGGCTCAACATACTCAAGTGCAGAGGTCTCGCCTACGTCACGGCCGTCAAGCAGGATGTGAACTCTTACGGTCTTAACGCCCTGTTCCTTAGCCTTAAGGAGCATAGCCTTAAGGTGATCTATATGGCTGTGAACGTTACCGTCGGAGAAAAGACCCATAAAGTGAAGGGTGGAGTTATTGTTCTTTACGTTATCTGTAAGAGCTACCCATGTGTCGCTTGTGAACATCTTGCCGTTTTCGATAGACTCGGAAACCAGCTTTGCACCCTGGCTGAATACCTGACCCGAGCCGAGAGCATTGTGACCTACCTCGCTGTTACCCATATCGTCGTCAGAGGGGAGACCTACGGCTGTACCGTGAGCCTTAAGGGAAACCATGGGATAGTCCTTCATAAGTCTGTCAAGG
>JAZNKU010000111.1:0-4354 GCA_045578685.1 Eubacteriales bacterium | reverse complement strand
GACAAAGTCATCAATCTCTCAACACTGCTAATGTAAGAATGATGACAAAGTCATCATTCTGGTTTAAAAGCTAAATTGCTCTAACGAGCAGCTAAATTATTCCTTACGGAATAGCTAAATTGCACTTTGTGCAACTAAATTAAATTCGGCATATAGCTCGCCGAAGGCGAATTTAGCTCCGTCAAGAATATAGCTTGTGCAGCAAATTTAGCTCGGCGAAGCCGAATTTAGCTGAAAAAAGTGCCCTCGGGCACTTTTTTCCGGGGGCAGTACCCTACCGAACAGATATTTCCCTCTGATATAATAAAACAAAACTTAAATTATCGGAGGTAAAAATGGCAGTAAGAAGAATGATATCCAGAACTCTTATAGATACAGATCAGTTTCTTGATCTACCCAATGAAGCAAAACAGCTTTATCTGTTTTTAAATATTTTTGCTGATGATGACGGCTTGATAGGGAATCCTAAAAAGATTGCACGTAACTGCGGTGTTGAATTTGGAATGATAGATATTTTAAAGAGTATGGGATATATTATATGCTTTGACAGCGGTGTTATTGCAATTACACATTGGTTGATACATAACTATATCAGAAAGGACAGATACACTCCTACTATATTTACTGATGAGTTTAATAGCCTTGGTACTGATGAGAACAAGGTGTATTTTTTGATTACCGATACGGTCAACCAACGGTCGACCCAGGTAAGGGAAGGAAAGGATAGTGAAGATAAGGATAGTATAGGGGAGAGTAAAGAACCCGATGATTTTCCCGCACCCGCCAAAAGAGGTAAGATGAACAATGTCGTTCTGAGCGATGGTGAATATGATGACCTTAAGCTCAACTATAATGACATAGATGCTCTTATTGACAGACTGTCCACCTATATAGCTTCAACGGGTAAGAGCTACCCTTCACATTACGCAACGCTTATCCGCTGGGCAGAAGACGATATGAGCCGCTTAAGTGTAGCCCCTGTGTATAAGTCCTATACACAAAAGCAGCCTGTAAAAGAAAAAGCCGCTTCCACCACGAGGGAAAGCAGCTTTGATATTGATGAATTTTATCAGTTCGCAGTAAGCCGTGATCCGAGATCCTGTCTTACTTAGCTTATTTCATTTTTTGCTGTCTGATATCCTTGCCGACAAACTGTATCGGAACAAACTCACCCATAAGCCTTGAGGTGACACGGTCCTCATAACGGTCACGAAGCTCGTTATGTGTAAGATTGGTGTTGACTATTGTAGGCAGATGATTATTGATTCGTGAGTTCATAAGGTTGTAAAGGCAGGAAACGGTGAAATTGTTTGTCAGTTCTGTTCCCAGATCATCCATAATGAGAAGATCACAGTTAAAATACTTGTCGGTCTTCTTTTCCTCGGCATCGGTGTTGTAGCCTCTACCGAAGCGCTCGTATTCAAAGTCGCTCATTATGTTCTGGACGGTTTCGTATACCACGTCATAGCCCTTTTCAATAACGACCTTGGCGATTGCGGTTGACATATGTGTTTTACCAAGACCTGTAGCACCCATCATTATAACCGAGCTTCTGTTTGTAGTAAAGCCTTCGGCATATTCCCGCAGAATTTCAAGGTTGTCTTTCATTTCGCTAAGAGTTCTGGGATCATCCGAATAATATTTAAGGTCAAAGTTATCAAAGGACTGGCGGTCCACCAGCGCTCCTATACCCGAATTACGGATAGTGTTCTTAACCACCTCTTGGTGAAAGCAGTCGCAGATGGTTGTACCGACAAAGCCGGAATCCTGACACTTTTCGCATAGGAATCTGGGCTTGGTGTAGTCGGCGGGGTAACCGTTAGCCACAAGAAGCTGTGCACGCTTTTCCTGAAGAGCAAGGTTCTTGTCCCTTAGAGCATTGATGCGCTCCTCTATGTTCTGCGAGCCCTTGGCTAACTCTATAGCTATCTCGGCACCGGTGGATGCTAAGGCGTTGTTTATCTCTCTTACCTCGGGGATAGCAGCCTCCACCTCGCATTTGCGCATAAAGGCATCCTCACGGGCACGGTCCTCGCGGGACTTGAATATTTCCTTTGTCTGTATGTAGGCTTTCTTGTTATAACCCATAGTATGCCTTCCTAATCGTTAAGTATTTTATCCTTGGAGCGTTTAAGCGCTAACTCAAAGAACTCGTCTACATCAAAGCTGGAGCCCGTATTCTGCTGCTCCTCCGCTTTTGCTTTTTCATATTGAGCAAGGCTTGTTTTTATATCCTCAATTGTGCGGAGATTACTGTTATTCCAGTTGAACAATATCTTTGACAGATATTGAATTGAAAACTTTTGTGCCTTTTCTATAGTAATGAAGTATGCTTCTTCGATTATATCGTAGGAATAATTATATTCATCCGACCAGGTAGCAATATGCTTCTTTTCCGAGGGGGTAAGAGTTCTCTCGCCCCAGCCGAACAGCTTTCTCAGCTTGTTTTCAAGAGAACGCTTTTCTTCCTCGCGTCGGATAAACTCCTCAAGAGACTGGGTGGTGTCTATTCCTCTGTCATACATGTCGTATGCAGTCTTTTCGATATATTTAAGGGTGGTCTTACCATGCTCGGCACAGTAGGAAAAGAGCAGAAGTATATGATCTCCCGACATACCGAGATAGCTGTTCAGTGCAGCTATACGGTTCACCTCGGTTACATTGAATACTCTGCCGGTAAGAGCCTGACATGCATCTATTATAGCGGCAAGGCCGTTCTCGTCTATTATCTTACTTAACTCCTCGCCTGTGTAGGTGGGTATTGTTGCATGACGGGAGACCTTACGCTCTGCGGGCTTACACTCACCCGACAGGATACCTGCTCCCCTCCAGAAGGCAAGGGCAGAATCGATAGCGGACTGCTCACAGCCGGTAATGGCAGAGATATCCTCGGTTCCCGAACAGATAGCCAGTAGCAGCTTCAGCTCGGTCTCGCCTACCTTAGAAAGCTTGTCAAGAGCGGCGGCGGGGATACAAACCACACCGTTGCCGTAGTTAATTTCATATTTCATTGCTTTCATCCTTGTTACGTATATCGTAGCAGAGCATCATAAGAGAATCTCCCATATGAACATTCTGCACAGTCACACCGGGGATATGGTTCATATCGTGGCTGGTGAAGTTCCATATGCCCTTGATACCTATGGACTTGATAAGCTCAACGGCATCCTCGGCGTATTCGTAGGGAAGGGTAAGCACAGCGATATCAACCACATTGTTCACAACGAAGTTCTTAAGCTCGTCGATATGCAGTACGGGTCTGCCGTCTACCTCCTTGCCGACTACATCCTCCGAAACATCAAAGAGAGCACAGACCTCAACGCCTCGCTTGGTGAAAACAGGAGAAGCCGCAAGAGCCTGTCCCAGTCTGCCTGCACCGATGATGATAGCCTGATAGTTCTCGTGAACGCCAAGTATCTCGCTGATCTTGCCGTAGAGGTAGGTAACATTATATCCGTACCCCTGCTGACCGAATCCGCCGAAGCAGTTAAGGTCCTGTCTTATCTGGGAAGCGGTAACTCCCATAAGCTCAGCAAGATCGTTTGAGGATATACGGAGCTTATTCTCATTTAAGAGCATACGAAGATATCTGAAATATCTGGGCAGTCTTTTTATGACTGCCGCAGATACGGTAGATTCTGATTTCTTGTTTATCATATATAACCTCTATAAATCAGATGAAATGAAGTTTTCCGCATTTGCGGAAAACCTCATTAATTCTGCATTCTGCATTCTGCATTTTGCATTCCGAAACGATTACATATTTGTAATCGTTTCCATAACGTACTGTACGAACTCGTCGCAGGTACAGCCGGTGTCACGGCCTGTGATGGTGAGCTTCTTGTCCTCAAGCATACAGAAGTCAAGAGCCTTCTCTAACTTGTCAGCCTCAGCCTGCTTGCCGATGTGGGAGAGAAGAAGCACAGTAGCACGGAGCATAGAACAGGGGTCCGCGTACTTGCCTCTGCCTTCCTTGATCATACGGGGAGCAGAGCCGTGGATAGCCTCGAACATAGCGTATCTCTTACCGATATTAGCGGAGCCTGCGGTACCTACACCGCCCTGGAACTCAGCAGCCTCGTCGGTAAGGATATCACCGTAAAGGTTTGGAAGAACCATAACCTGGAAATCACGACGGCGCTTCTCGTCAACAAGCTTTGCGGTCATAATATCAATATACCAATCGTCGAATGAAATATTCGGATACTTTTCAGCAATCTTCTTGCAGGTATTTAAGAACTTACCGTCAGTAGTTTTGATAACGTTAGCCTTGGTAACAGCGGTAACGCGGGTTCTGCCCATACGGTTTGCATAGTCAAATGCAAGCTCTGCAATACGCTCGCAACCCTGAGTG
>JAZNKU010000110.1:0-2937 GCA_045578685.1 Eubacteriales bacterium | reverse complement strand
TTCAAGAGTAAGAGTACCATCCCCGCCCACTGTTTCGTGCAGAGAATGAACGGGGGACACCGCTTCAAGAACATATGTTACCTCCTCCGCCGGGATTTCGCATTCACGGGCTAACTCTCCCACGGTTGGCTCTCTGCCGAGCGTTCGGGTCAGCTCCTCGCTTTTTCTCATAACGGCAATACCTTGCCGTTTTATAGTTCGGCTTACCTTTATCTGTCCGTCATCCCGCAGAAAACGGCGTATCTCCCCGATGATAAGGGGAACGGCATAGGTGGAGAATTCTGTATTATAAGAGAAATCAAAGCTTCTCGCCGCCTTTATCATACCTATAGCACCGATCTGCATTAGGTCCTCGGTCTCAGCTCCTCTGCCTAAAAAACGCAGAGCAACCGACTTTATAAGACCCATATTTTCATTTATAAGTTCCTCAAGTGCCGCTTCGTCGCCGTCCTTTATCTGCCGAAGCAGAGTCATGTTATTTCGCATATTACCCTCTTATCATTTTTTAGTTATACTCCTATGTAAGGCTTTCTCGAGGGTGACCGTCGTACCTTTTCCTAATATTGATTTTATCTTCATTTTGTCGGTAAAGCTTGACATTATGGTAAAGCCCATACCACCCCGTTCACCTTGGGGGTCGCCGGTGTAGAAGGGCTGGGTGGCTTTTTCGATATCCGCGATACCGCAGCCTCGGTCCCGCACGGTGATTCTCACGGTACGGTCGTTATAGTATTTGACAGATATGACCACCTCGCCCTTTCTGTCACGGTAACCGTGGATTATAGAGTTGGTGACCGCCTCGGATACCACGGTACGGATATCTGCTATTTCCTCTAAGGTAGGATCAAGCTGGCTGACAAAGGAGGACACCGCGTATCTTGCGTAGCCCTCGTTAAGAGACAGGGCGGGTATACGCAGATTCATTTCGTTTATGAGCTCTTTTTTCATTTTACTTCCTCCTGTGCCTTTTTTATAGTGATAAGCTTGTCCGTGCCGGCAAGCGCCAGTATCCTCGATACGCTGTCGTCAGGATTGGCTATTATCAAACGACCGCCTAAATCATTTATTTTTGTGTATCTGCCTAAAATCAGACCAAGACCCGAGGAATCCATAAAATCAACTCCCTGAAGATCCATAATAACCGTCTTTGCCCGATATAGATAGAGATCTGTATCTATCTCCTCACGAAGCGGCTTTGCACTGTGATGGTCGATATCCCCCATTATCTTTATTAGTAGGATTCCTTCATCGTATTCTATATTACATTTAGCTCCCTGCATTTTTATAACATCCTTTCGTTTTTGTTTAAGTATAACCGATATATCGGGTGAAATGTGTCAAAAGAGAGTAAAAGAAAAAAGGTTTTCCAAAACGGAAAACCTTTTTTGGTTAATTATGTATCTGCTTTCTTCTTTCGTGTCTTTCGGTAGGACGCTTATCGTTAGATACGATGTGATCGTGCTTGAGCTTGACCGGCTTAAGATCAATTTCGCCTGCCTTGATAAGAGCGATCTTTGTGAGCATAGGACCGAAGAGCTCGTAGATAAGCACGGCAAAGAGACAGATGTTACGGATGACCATACCCGTCTCACCAAGCTGCTGTGCAGCGATGATAGACATACCGATAGCAACGCCTGCCTGAGGGAAGAGGGTAATACCCAGGTACTTGCATATGTTTTCGTCGCACTTGGTCCATTTGGCACTGATATAAGAGCCGAAGTATTTACCGAGGCAACGGAAGATTATATATACGATACCGATGCCCACGATGGCAAGGTCTGCAAATACCGCAAGCTCAAGCTCCGCACCGCTGAGCACGAAGAAGAGAACGAAAAGAGGAGCAGTCCACTTGTCGGTACGGCCCATCATATCCTCTGAGAAGTCACACATATTGCAGAATACGGTACCAAGCATCATACAAACAAGCAGAGAGGAGAAGCCTATCTCAACCGCACCGAAATGGAACTTCAGCTGAGAAAGAGCTACGGTTGCTATAACAAAGGTGATAGCTATAGAAAGACGCTTACTGTTGGAGGAGAAGAATCTCTCAACCACGGTGAATATAATGCCCATTATCGCACCCAGTATAAGGGAGCAAACTATCTCAAGGATGGGATTAAGAATTATAGATATAAGGTCAAAATGACCGCTTTCCATAGCCTTGGCGATACCGAAGGATACGGCGAACACCACGAGACCGATAGCATCGTCGAGCGCAACTACAGGCAGCAGTATATCGGTGAGCTTACCCTTTGCCTTATACTGACGGATAACCATCAGGGTTGCTGCAGGCGCTGTTGCGGTAGCTACCGCACCGAGGGTGATGGCAACGGGGATGGGAAGCTTGTCGGGCATAAGAAAATGAAGTCCTATAAGTGCCGCATCAACACATACCGTAGCGAGTAGTGCCTGAACAAATGCAATAACCGTTGCCTGCTTGCCTATAGCCTTAAGCTGAGAAACACGGAACTCGTTACCGATGGTGAATGCGATAAAGCCGAGAGCTACCTCGCAGAATACCGATAATCCCTTTACCGCCTCGATAGACTCAAAGCCAAGCCCCGGAATACCCAGTCTGCCTAAAACAAAGGGACCGATAAGGATACCTGCCACAAGATATGCGGTAACAGCAGGGAGCTTCAGCACCTTTGCCAGACGGGAAAGGAGCAGGCCTGCAAGCATTGCTGCCGAGATCATTAAAAGTGTAGTTGTCATTTTTAAAACCTTCTTATTTATTATATATAAATTCCAAGGGTTGATTGTAGCACTATTACACAACAAAATCAACAACAAATTGTTAACATTAAATAAAAGGTAAGACGGTTGTTTCCAACCGTCTTCAGACTGTCGAAAAAGTCGGTCGGACGTGTGAAAAGAAATATTTACACAGTATATTTCTCCCACAATTGCCGGGTTTGAGTTTTTTCATCAACTTTC
>JAZNKU010000109.1:0-3220 GCA_045578685.1 Eubacteriales bacterium | reverse complement strand
TTTGCCCTTTTTGCCGAATTTACCGCTTGCGAACTGTTTCATCATCTTGCGGGTCTGTTCAAACTGCTTGAGCAGCTTGTTTACCTCCTCGACGGTGTTACCGCTTCCCGCCGCAATTCTGCGCTTGCGCTTGAAGTCAATAATGTCGGGATGTGTTCTCTCCTTGGGAGTCATAGAGAGGATGATAGCCTCTACACGGTCGATAGCCTTTTCGTCTATCTTTGCATCCTTTAAGGCTCCGGGCTTGATGCCGGGCATCATACCGAGGAGTTGCTCCATACTGCCCATGCCCTTGATCTGTCTGAACTGATCGAGATAATCCTCTAATGTGAAGGTGTTTTCACGCATCTTCTTTTCAAGCTCTGCCGCCTTCTTTTCGTCAAATGCCTGTTCAGCTTTTTCGATAAGAGAGAGCATATCGCCCATACCGAGGATACGGGATGCCATACGGTCGGGGTGGAAGGGTTCGATCTGATCCAGCTTTTCACCCATACCCACGAACTTGATGGGCTTTCCGGTTACATGACGCACAGACAGTGCCGCACCGCCTCGGGTATCACCGTCAAGCTTTGTAAGGATAACGCCTGTAACGTCAAGCAGATTATTGAAGCTCTCCGCTACATTTACCGCATCCTGACCCAGCATCGCATCGATTACCAGAAGGATCTCGGTGGGATCCACCTGATCCTTGATGTTCTTAAGCTCCTGCATCATCTCCTCGTCAACATGGAGACGGCCTGCAGTATCTATGAACACCATATCGTTGCCGTTTTTCTTGGCGTATTCTATTGCCGCCTTTGAGATGTCAACGGGATTTGCCTTGTCGCCCATCTCGAAAACGGGGATATCAAGCTGTGAGCCTACGACCTTTAACTGCTGGATAGCAGCGGGACGGTATACGTCACAGGCTACAAGCAAGGGCTTTTTGCCCTGCTTTTTGTACATTCCCGCAAGCTTTGCGGAATGTGTGGTTTTACCCGAGCCCTGAAGACCGACCATCATTATGACGGTGGGAGGAGCGGAGGCTATAGTCAGCTTTGCCTGTGTGCCGCCCATAAGTGCGGTCAGCTCTTCGTTTACGATCTTTATTATCATCTGCCCCGGCACCAGACTTTCAAGTACGTCTGAGCCTACGGCACGCTCGGTTACCTTTTTGATAAATTCTTTAACTACTTTAAAGTTGACGTCCGCCTCAAGAAGTGCAAGCTTAACCTCTCGCATTCCCGCACGGACATCCGCCTCGGTAAGCTTGCCCTTGCTTCTGAAGCTTTTAAAAGCATTTGCCAGCTTATCCGACAGATTTCCAAATAAGGCCATCTCTTTACCTCACGATAATTTTTTTAATCTGTCTATAATATCGTCTAAATCAACGGTCTTTCCGTTTTTATGAGCCTCAAGCTCTTTTGAAATGAGGTTTATTTCCTCACTTATCTCCTCAAAGCGCTTGAGCAGACCTAACTTTTCTTCAAGGTTACGAAGAATAGCCTCAGACTTCATCAGTCTGTCACGTACCCCGGGTCTTGTAAGACCTGTAATGTCCGCAACCTCGGCAAGGGAAAGATCTTCGTTATAATAAAGTTCCATCGCCTCGCGCTGCTTGTCGGAGAGCATATCACCGTAAAAGTCGATCAGTAATGAAATATTTACGTTTTTAGTATATTCCACCGTGATCTCTCCTTTGCTGTAAAGCGAAATGCATTACAGAGTATACCATATGGGTGTCGCTTTGTCAATAGGGAATATGTAAATAAAGAATTAATGCAAAAAGCTGTTCTGCGTTGAGAAGAACAGCTTTAGAAAATATTACTCTGTTTTTTCTATGGTGTCAAATACCATAAGCATTCTTGCACACTGTGCTCTTGTGGCTGTGTGTCTGGGATTGAGTATGAGGGTGTCGGAACTAGCACTTGTTATAATAGAGTTTGCAACGGCCCAACTTAGCCCGTCCTCCATCCAGACTTCCACCTTGTTGTAGTCGTCATATACCGACAGGTTAGATTTGTTGCTTACATCAAGTCCCGTTTTTTCAGCATAGAGATACAGAAGCCTTGCAAGGGCCGCGCGTTGTATAGGTTGACCCAGACCGAACACTCCCTCGGCAATACCCGAAACGTATCCCTGCTGCACACTCCATGTTACAGCGCCCGAGTACCATTTGCCGGTGGGAACGTCGCTCATACCGCTGTCTGCCGATTTGTATTCTTCGGTGTTGATACCCGAAATGTTGGCAAGTATCAGTACAAATTGCTCTCTTGTAATATTGTTGTTGGGAGCAAATACGCTTTCTGACATACCGTTCATATAACCCTTTTCGAAGCAATAGAGGACTGACTTCGTATACCAGGCGTTTTTTGTTACGTCGGTAAAGGGGTTAGCGAGCTTCGGGAGGATTTCGGTTTCCATTACTGCTTTGCATACGGTACATTCCTTGATCTTTTCGCCTTCCTCGGAGAAGGTAGCATCCTTTACGGTTATCCAATCGGAAAGGTTGTGACCCAAAGCGTTTGTTACAGTATCGTCAAGCGTTATTTCATTTGTTGCATCTGTATCTGTATAATGCTTGTTGCAGACTATACAGTTCCAATATGCTACGTTGCCGCTTTCGGTACAGCTTGCATCCTTAGCCGGGGTTTCCTTGAGAGTATGTCCCAAAGGCTCTATTACACCCTTTTCCTGTTCCTCGCATATAGAGCAGAATCTTATCTTCACGCCTTCGTTGGTACAGGTGGGGTTGGAAACAACCGACCAGTTTGAATAAGAGTGACCGTTTGCGGGAATAACTTCGCCGTGATTTTTTATATCAAGGCATCTTGAACACTGAGTATCACCGCTGTAGCCGTCGTTTGCACAATCCGGCTCTGCCGCATTTACAAGCCTATAGTCGTGACCGAGGGCAGCAAGGCTCTCACCCTTTTGGGTGGTAATGCCACAGACAGTACAGATATAATCACCTGAATATCCGTCGGTTATGCAATCAGCCGCAACCCGTCCTGTGAGTACAGGGGAGTGTTCTCTGCATATTGCAACAAACTCGTTGCCGTTTTTATATGCAAAGCTTTCTATATTGGTGCCTTCATATCCGTATATAACAGTTGTGGAGGGAACAGACCATTTTCCGAATTCTACAGCTTCGGAATATATATAAAGTTTCTGTAACCCATCGTTGAAGGCACTCATTCCTACGGAAGTTACAGTTGAAGCAAGATACACCTCGATAACA
>JAZNKU010000108.1:0-7461 GCA_045578685.1 Eubacteriales bacterium | reverse complement strand
ATATAAATCCCTTGCGGGATTTATATCTACCTTTTCGCATGCGAACAAAGTGAGCATATATCGCATCCTGCAAAGCAGGATATATCGCGTTTGCCTGCAAACATATCGCTTTTGCCGACAGGCAAAAATATCGCATTCATATCCTTCATTAAGAAAATCTTAAGGTTTTCGCACTTTACCTTCGTCGTATAATGTGATATAATTATCCTGTAGAAAAATGACAGGAGAAACTTATGAACATCTTGGTAGTGGACGACGAAAGGGCGATTGCCGACCTTGTCGGTCTGATACTGACAAATGAAGGATACAACGTTTATAAATTTTATTCCTCCCGTGAGGCACAGAAATTTATAGACAGCGCAGAGATAATCCCCGACCTTGCCGTGATAGACGTTATGATGCCCCCGCCCGACGGCTTTGCCCTGACGGGACATATAAGGGAAAAATACAATTATCCCATAATAATGCTCACCGCAAAGGTAGAGGATATAGATAAGATAACCGGGCTTTCGGTAGGCGCAGACGATTATATGACAAAGCCATTCAATCCTTTGGAGTTAGTTGCACGTGTCAAGGCACAGCTTCGCAGGTACAAGCAGTACAACAGCACCGACACGGCATCGGTTTACGATGCAGGCGGGCTGATGCTCAACTCCGAGACCCATCTGTGTACACTCTACGACGAGGAGATATCCCTTACTCCTACAGAGTTCAAGATCCTTTGGCTTCTCTGCGAAAACAAAGGCAAGGTGGTCTCAAGCGAGGAGATATTTGAAAAGGTATGGGGCGAAAAATACCTTGACAGCAACAACACCGTTATGGTACATATCCGCCGTATCCGTGAAAAGTTGAAGGAGCCGGCAGGAAAGCCGAAATTCATCAAAACGGTATGGGGAGTAGGGTATAAAATATGAATAAAAAGACGTTTACCAAGCGTATTTTCCTTCAGCTTCTTATATACACCACCGCATACGTGGCTTTGGTCCTTGCCTTGGATTATGTTTTCAACGGAGTGGCGATAGACTACTTATATATGTATATGCCTCCCGCATTCTTCAAGTTTTTCTATCCCAACACAGCAGGTGCGGCAGCTATAGTTTATGCCTTGGGCGTTGTAGTGATAGCGGTATTCAACGCCCTGCGCGCAGACAAGATAATAAAAAAAGCAAATACCGCCCTTGACCGCGAGGACGTAAAATATCCGGAAGAATTAAAGCCCTTGGGTGATAAGATCAAAGAATTAAAGCAAAGTATAACCGCAAACGAACAGGCAAGGAGCTTTGCCGAGCAGCAGAAAAACGACCTTATCGTATATCTTGCCCACGACCTTAAAACCCCTCTGACCTCGGTCATCGGATATCTTTCTCTTTTAGAGGAAGCCCCCGAGTTACCCTTGGAGCACAGAGCTAAATACACGGGAATTGCCCTTGAAAAGGCATACCGCCTTGAACAGCTTATCAACGAGTTTTTTGAGATAACGAGGCTCAATCTCCAGTCTGTTCCCCTGCAGAAAAGCAATATCAACCTGTCGGTATTACTGCTCCAGCTTGTAAGTGAGTTCTACCCTATGTCCGAGGCAAAGAGTATGACGGTAAGCTGTAATATCCCCTCGGATATACGGATATACGGTGATGCGGACAAGTTAGCGAGAGTTTTTGATAATCTGCTCCGCAACGCGGTCAGCTACGGCTACGAAAACACTCCCGTTGACATAGCCGCCATAAAGGACAAGGGCTATGCCGTAATACGAATCCGTAACCAAAGTGACGAGATTCCCAAGGAAAAATTAGAGCATATTTTTGATAAATTCGTACGGCTTGACAGCTCCCGACATTCCGAAACGGGCGGTGCGGGACTGGGACTGGCTATCGCCAAGCAGATAACCGAGCTTCACGGCGGAAGCATTTCGGTTACAAGCAAGGACTGCCGTACAGATTTTATCGTAAGCTTTCCCTTAATAAAATCGTAAGATTTTTGTAAGCCGAATTTAAAGCACCTCCCTGTAATATTATGTACAATAGAAACAGAGAGGTGATTTTATGAATTCAAACGGTACAAGCTCCTTTATCCGTTCGCTTACCCTGCTTCTGGCGATCCTGCTTTTGGCAGTTTATATTTTTACAAGCTGCAAGGGCGACCCCGTCAGGGATTACATAAAGGACAAGGGTATCTCTCTTTCTCAGCTTCCTCCCGAGCTTGTGGAGATGCTTCGAAAAAACCCCGAGACAGAGGATTTTGTATTAAGCTATTCCGAGGAAAAGGAGATAGCTCACGATATAGACCTGTCCGAATATAAAAATACAGACATCCCGCCTCTTTTGCTCCAATGGGATAAGCGCTGGGGTTATGAGAAATACGGCGACGGCATGATAGCCTTTACCGGCTGTGCTCCTACCTGTCTGTCCATGGTCTCGTTATATCTCACGAATGACACAAGTCTTGACCCTCTTTATATAGCAAACAGAGCTGAGGCAGAGGGCTATTACGTTGAGGGTGTGGGCAGCGATTGGTCTGTTATGACGACCTTTGCCGAAGAGCTTGGACTTGATTCAAAGGAGCTTCCTTTAGATAAAAACACGGTCATACGCTGTCTTGAAAACGGCGAACCTATAATATGCGCCATGGGACCGGGGGATTTTACCGAAAACGGACATTTTATCCTTCTTTCGGGAGTAGAGAACGGCAAAATAAAAATAAACGACCCCAACTCTATCGCAAACTCCAAAAAGCTTTGGGAATTTGAAGATATATCGGGACAGATAAAAAACTTGTGGAGGTATAAAATATGAAAACCTTAAAACGACAATGCTTTTATTGTTATCCGCAATTATGCTATTTATATTTTGCTCCTGCGCAGACATCCGTTTCGGAGACGTCAGCCGTGTAGAAGTGATAGAGATAGAGTCACAGGCATATACACAAGCCGAAATAAATTCTGCCGTCAAGACCGCTAAAAATTATTTCAAGCAGAATTTCAATGGCTGTAAACTGTTAACCATCGGATATGCCGGAGACGACAGTTACGAAGAAGCCAAAGAATGGGCACAAACATATGAAGCCGACAAGGCGATAATTTTGATATCCGATTTTGAAGTTGATTCTTCGGGAGGCGACGGTTCGCTCGAACCGAACTCAACATACACAGATTGGGGATGGGTGTTAGTTAAAAACGGCAACGGACCTTGGAAACACGCAACACACGGATACGGATAATTATGAGAAAAAAGAAAACACTTTTAATAATACTTTTATCCGTATTCGTTCCGCTAACCTCCATAGTCACCCTTATATTTACCTACGATTGCACATGGAAGAAAACCTGCTATACGTATGAGCTTATGTTACACGATCATATAAGATATAACGGTGAAGATTATTATTTCATGAATGATCAAAGCGGTGCTTATTGGTATATAGACGAAAGCACCGAATATGAGGTGGTTATAATCGAGGGTGACGGTGACGTTCACAGCAGCCGCACCTATCCCGCATATGCATATATAGGTGATGAGGAGCTTGAATATCTGTATTTTAACAGCGCAAAATACACCAAGAATCTTTCTCATCCCATAATCGTAAATGACAGTATAATAACAAACGGGCAGATTCCGTAATAATAAAAATTAGTCCCCTAAGGGGACTAATTTTATTATTATCTTAACTTAAACTCTTTAACCTCGCCGTCATTGACTATCATATCGGGTCCGGATCCCTCGTTGTAGCGAAGGGTCATATCGTCGATAAGCAGGCGGTCTACGGTTGCACCTGCCTCGATCTTTACGTTACTTGCCATAGTAGAGTTATTCTCTACACGGTGGATGTTACGAAGGGTAGCTCGTGTTGTGTGAGTTCCCTTGGCAAAATAAACTACAGGATAATCGTCCTTTGGGAAGGTCTTACGTGCAAAGATACCGTCTATCGTAACATTGTCGATAAGATTGTATCCTCCGGGATGAACGTTGTGATGAGTAAAGCCCACAACATAGTAGCGGTAGTCACCGAAGATATTTCTGATCTGTACGTTGTGAAGTGTATGTCCGCAGGAGAGAAGTCTTACACCCGTATAACCGCCCTCTGCATAGAGGCCGTCAACACATACGTCCTCGATGTTACCGCAGGATATCTCGGTCTCGTAGCAGTCGTCGGTGTTGAGAGCAACCATATCGTCGTTGGTAGCACCGCGGATGTTACGGATAAGACCGTCCTTTGCGGGGCCGTTTACGTGGATACCGTCTGTCCAGCCGAACTCCATATTTTCGTCAATATAAATATTCTCCACGGTAAAATGGTGAACACGGGCTATCTGCATACAGTAAGCGTTGGGATCCTTAACTGTAAGATTGCATACGCGGAGATTTCTTACTCCGATAAAGCGCATAAATACACCGAAATATCTGTCACGGTAGAAGCCGTCGGGCCACTCGCCACGAAGGTCATATCGGGTCTGATTTAAGTTGTTACCGTCCCATGTGCCGCCCTCTACGGTGATGTTTTCGTTATAGCCGCCTGCGTCGATCTCGTCATTCATAATGATCTCGCAGTTAGCTCCGTCGGCAAGACGAAGAACTGCGTTCTTTGCTACCTTTAAGTGGGTATCGTTATGTATGATAAGAGGCTGATTGATAATATACAGTCCGTCGGGGATGTAAACGTCTCCTCTTTTGTCAAGCATTTCCTGAATTTTTTTAGTGTCCTTGTTCATTTCGGTCTCCTGAATATTTGATAGGTATATTGTAACATATTTTCACTAAAATACAATACATTATAGAAAAAACTGTTGCGATTTTTCGCAACAGTTTTCTCCTTAATTCCGCATTCCGCACTGCGACAGTTTGCGTTCCGCAAACTCCTTGCATAATTCCACCAACCGTATCAAAGATACGGGGTGTCATGGATCCGCATTCCGAATTAGTAATGGCATAAGCTTCCGCTTATGCCATTACTGCAGGCGGCAGATCCGCCGTTTGTGTTCCAAGTCCGAAGCTGACGCTTATTGCACGGTTGACCTTCGACATGGTGGACTCGTCAAGATGACCCATCTTTTCCTTCAGACGTGTTTTGTCTATGGTCCGTATCTGCTCAAGCAGTATCACCGAATCACAGGCAAGCCCCGCGTCGGCACCCGTAACAGAGCATCTTACATCAATATGGGTAGGCAGACGGCTCTTTGTCATACGGCTGGTTATAGCTGCCGCAATGACGGTAGGACTGTGACGGTTGCCTACGTCGTTCTGAACGATAAGTACGGGTCGAAGTCCCCCTTGCTCGCTTCCCACCACGGGACTTAAGTCCGCATAAAAGATGTCTCCTCGTTTAACATTCACTTTTTTCACACTCCGTTTTCTTGTTTAAAGCACGGCTCTGCCGAGCCGCTTTACATTCTTATATTTCCCACGTACGGAAGTGTTTTAATCATCCGTGAAAAATATTACCGTGTATAAATGCACGACAATTTTTTCCACACTACATTATACTATTTTTCTGTTTTTATGTGTATATCGAGAATAAGCGATACCGCCACACAAAGAAAAAGTGTCATGCTTACATGCTCTATCATGGAGTATACATTGCTCATAATGATAACTCCGTTATTTATTGTATGATAAATATCAAGAAGTACGAAAAAATATGCCAATACAGAAACTATCATACCTATATGAAGTATCTTACGGCTTAAGGGGTTAAGTATATATCTTTCTTTCATATCTGTTACCTCCGCAGATATGATAACATATTTATACTTAAAAATCATTGCAAAATTTTTGGAAAACTTGACGGAAGGAATATTATCTGTTAAAATATAATCATCAAATCAAAGGAGCGTTCCTATGAAAAAACGTATTATTTCTTTACTTATAGTTTGCGTAATGCTCTTCTCGGCATTACCCGTATATGCCGTTGACGGCATATGGCAGGGCTATGTCTCTCTGACACCCGGTACAAACGAGACCGAAATGGGTATCGCCTGGTATGCCGACGTTGAGGGTGAGGCTAAGGTCTTCTGTTACGAGTCTCCCATGACCGTCCCCGTAGACCCCGAAACAGAGATAGTAGCTGATGCCGTCTGCGAAATAGCCGACGAGGGCGAGGGCTACTACAGCTACAAGGCGACTCTTAAGGGACTTAAGCCGTCTACAGATTACGAGTATTACCTTGTCAACGGTGACTACAGCTCCGAAACAAAGTTTTTTACTACCGGTGATGCCGACGAATTCGGCTTTGCTATGGTAAGCGACGTTCAGATAGGCGCGGGCGGTATAGACCATGACACCGAGGGTTGGGCAAAGACCCTTGATATAATTGAAAACAACGATGCCTTTGACGGCACAGACTTCATCCTTACCACCGGCGATCAGGTAAAGGATGCCGACAACGAGAGCCAGTACGAGGGCTTTATCGAGCATGAGGAGCTTTCCTCTATACCCGTTGCTCCCACCATCGGCAACCACGACACAAATGCTCCCCTGCACTCTCTGCACTTCAACTCTCCCAACGTTTCGGATGAGCACGGTGTTACCAATGCCGGCGGTGACAGCTGGTTCAGATATAACAACGCTCTATTCATTATGCTCAACACTAACTCCACAAAGAATGACGAGCATCTTGCCTTTGCAAAGCAGGCTATAGCGCTCAACATGGATGCGGACTGGAGATTCCTTGTGTTCCACCATACCGTATACACAACAGGCGAGCTTAAGGACAGCAATACAAGTATCAGAGGAAAGGCTCTGATAGAGATGTGTGACACCCTTGATATCGACGCTGCCTTTGCAGGTCACGAGCATCTCTACACCCGTTCCTATATTATGAAGGATGACAAGGCGGTAAAGGACAAGGCTCTTTACGGCGATAACTATTCTTCGATAACCGATCCCGACGGCACCCTTTATATCACCAACAACACAGGCTCGGGCTGTAAGTACGATCAGATCGAGGGTGATACCCCCTCCTTTGCGGCCGTGACCGTGCAGGAGGACATCCCCAACGTTACCAAGGTAAATGTGGATGATGACAGCTTTGAAATGACGGTCTACCGCACCTCTGATATGAGCGTTGTAGACAGTTTCACCATCAACAAAACCCCCGAGACAAGCGGTATGGCATTTGCCGACGTTAAGGAAAATCACTGGTACTATTCCGCAGTAGAATATGCCTTCGGCAAGGGTATGATGTCGGGTATGACCGACACTGCCTTCGGTCCCAACGTTGCCACCAACCGCGCAATGCTGGTATCTGTTCTCTGGAGATTTGAGGGCAGTCCCGAGGGCTTTAGCCATAATTTCTCTGACGTAAAGTCAAGTCACTATTTTGACAAGGCGGTTGCCTGGGCAAGCAGTAACGGTATCGTTGCGGGTAAGTCTACAGACAAGTATGCTCCCAACGATAAGCTGACCCGTGAGCAGATGGCGGCTATCCTCTACAGATATGCAAAGTATGCAGGCAAGGACACCACCGCAGAGG
>JAZNKU010000107.1:0-3521 GCA_045578685.1 Eubacteriales bacterium | reverse complement strand
AAGGAGGTTTCCGACCTTTTCTATTATCTCCTTACAGGAGGTCTGATCAAACTCGGATGCAAAGGGATAGTCCTTGATATTCCTTGCAAATCTTATTCTTGAGGAAAGAACAACATCAATATCCTTAATCATTTTTTGCCTCCTTCTCCTTGATCAGGTCGCGTAGCTCTGCTGCTCTTTCATATTCTTCACGCTCTATAGCATTTTTAAGCTCGTTTTTAAGCTTTTCAAGCTCGTTTTCCGCCTTGCGCTTCTCCGAATATCCTTCGGGAGCTCTGTCGATGTGCTTCGCCCCTCTGTGGATAGAGTCTATCATAGGCTTGAGCTCGTCGGAAAATACGCTGTAGCATTCGGCACAGCCTACCTTGCCTCTCTTCTTTATCACATCGAAGGTAGAGGAGCAGAGCGTGCAACGCTTGCGCTCTGCCTTAGGTCTTGAAGGGGTAAACATTGACCCGAAAAGATTAATCGGCGTAAAACCAAGCTCCGCCTCTGCTGCACACTGAGGACAAAGGGCGTATTCCCTTACCTCACCGTTGATATTCTGTTTAAAATAAACACTTGCCTCATTCTTGTGGCATTTACTGCATAACATCTTCATACCTCCATTCTACTTCAAAAGTGCCAGTATAATTTGTCGCATCATATCGGCACGGACCTCGTCGTCCATAGGAATATTGAATACTCCTCTGATTATATTGGCTTCTCTTAAGGTTATGACCTCTTTTTCCAGCATCGAATTAACAAATACCCTTGAGCTTCGCTCATCAAGTTCTCTGCCAATACTCTGGAACAGATGCATAAGATACTGATCTCTCGTCATCTGTACCTTGGTGATACGCACATAGCCTCCGCCTCCGCGGCGGCTCTCAATCATATATCCCCTCTCAGGCGTAAAACGGGAGGTTATAACGTAGTTTATTTGGCTGGGTACACATCCGATCCGCCCGGCAAGGTCGTTGCGCTTAAGCTCTAATTCTCCGCCTCCCTCGCAAAGCATCTCTTCTATCATATTTGCTATAATATCACTCATCAACATTTTCATTTACCTCTGTTTCATATACCCTTTATCAAAGTCAAGAATCACAATACCGAAACTTTGACCTTCTTTGACTTTAATATAACACAAAAGTCAGAGAAAGTCAAGGTCAGAGAAAGTCAAATCGACTGTATTTTTGTTAATATTTTGTGAACGCGAGAACAACCATCAGATTCCATGTGTTCGGAAGGTGCAAGCCCCTTCCTACAAGCGCAGTTTGCAGCCAGGGGTCAGAGCCTGTCCTGCTGTTAATATGCTTGCTTATAATTGAAAGAAGATTTTTGTCCTTGAGGACAAAAATCTTCCGTTTCTCTTATCTTTTATCTCTTATCTCTTCTCTATGAGAGAGCATAACATCCCATTATGTATCGCTGTCCTTGAACTTTTCGTATTCGTAAACAAGGGCGTTCCATGTATGTGTATCTACTATTCCCGTCAATGCAAGACCGTTTATCCTTTGGATATCTCTGACTGCGGATGAGGTTTGAGTATCATATATACCCGTCAGCTCTATATCCTCAAAATCGTATATCACCGAAAGAGTTTTGAGCATAGCCTGTATTATAACGACGGTACTGCTCTTCTCACCGGGAGAGATAACCCCACCCTCAAGGGTCTCTGGGATAATAAGCACGCTTCCGTACCCCCGTATAGGCCTTGCCTCTTTTACCAAGGCTTCAAAGGTCTGTAGGTCTACCCTGCCGGTAGGCGGCAACCTCTTGAATACCTGAAATTCTCTTACGGCATTATACATCTCGTCTCCGTATATACCGTCCGGCTTGATGCTGTAGCCTGCATCGCGGAGCAGCTTTTGGATTGCCGCAATTGCGGCTATGGTATCATTTAATTCATACATACTCTCACCCCACCGTATATCCCGGAAACTGTGTCGGAGACACGAGGTTTCCTAATCTTAATTCGGTATAAATATCCGCTACGGCACTCCAGGTCAGTATGCCTACTATGCCGCTGGGTGTGATATTAAAAAGGTTCTGAAACGCTATAACTGCCGCGTCGGTATCCGTACCGAACACTCCCGTTACCTCCACAGGGGGTATTTCGGTATAGGTCTGTGATATATAGTTGAGATATTCCTGCAACACAGCCACGTCCTCTCCCTCGTCTCCCAACTGAAGCTCTGTCCCGGGGAAAGGAATAGCGGTATCGGTAAACTGCTCGGGCGGAATAGACTCTATTATCCTCTCATATACATCGTAAAGCTGAGAATAGGTCTGTTCGCCTAAGATACCGTCAGGGTTAAGCCCGTAGGTCTGCTGAAAGCTGCGCACCGCCGCCGTAGTATCAGGCCCGTAATAGCCTGATACAGAAACAGGCGGAACGCTCTCCTCATATTGTGACACAAAGGCTAAAAGCAACTGTATCACCCGTACAAAATCACCGCTGTCCCCCTCTCGCAGTACACCGGGAAACTGTCTTGATACCTCGTTCAGAGTAAGACCCTCCGAGTCAAGCTGATTTAAGCGTTTAATTCCGTTATATATAAACTGAATTTTGTACCATGTTGCCTTGCCTACGATGCCGTCGGGGGTAAGATTGAATATC
Source organism: Eubacteriales bacterium (assembly GCA_045578685.1). Lineage (GTDB taxonomy): Bacteria > Bacillota > Clostridia > Oscillospirales > CAG-272 > RGIG7300. The sequence continues at coordinate 919 of JAZNKU010000107.1, read as the reverse complement.
TCCTGAAAGCGTCTTACTGCGTCCTCGGTGGTCTGACCGAAGAATCCGTTGACATTTGCTATCTTAGGAATCGCAGGATAGTTAGTGGAAATGCGGTTTAGTCTGGTCTGCACCTGCAATACATCATTTCCCGAGGAGCCGCGGCGAAGCGAACGGGTCGGTACGCTTATCTCTATCCCCTCGACGGGGGTGTTGGTGACCAGCTCTATATCGTCACCGTAATAACGCCGAAGTATCTCCACCGAGTCAAGTCCCTCCTCTGCAAGTCCCTGACTTCCCCATTGGGACAGTCCCTCACAGGTGGAGGTGGTTCCGTTGCAGTACTGTGCAAAAAGAGGCTCTATATTTCCCTGTCGGCGTATATAGACGTTGAATATATCGTCGACGATCTGAGATATATTTTCAAAAATATCCCTGCCCTTAGAAAACGACTGGTCAACGGAAGTAGAGTTGGTTATATCAAAATCATAATTCTGACTGCGGTAATACTCGGTATACACGCGGTTGAGGGCATAGGATATCTGGGCAAGTATATTGGCACGGATAGCCGACTCGTTCCAGGTGGGGTAAATCTCGCTTGAGGCTACATTCTTTATGTAATCGGGAAAGGATACGGTGACATTTTCTGCTGCCACGTTCGGCGGACCTAAATGGACGGTTATGGTTTCGGGTATAAATGGAAGCTCGGGCATATTTCCTCCTATAGATTGGGTGCTTGGCTCTCGTTGAATCGGGTATCCTCGTTGGGCTTGACATCGGTTATGGGTATCATAGCCACATTCTGTATCGAGGTTATCCCCGAATATACGGGTGCGGTGATATTCTCGACAGTATAATAACCGTCATAATCTGTATCAATGTTGTAGCTTGCATAGGGTATCTCGCCTGTATCGGGGGTTTGGTTTGCAGAAAAAGGCGG
>JAZNKU010000106.1:0-4639 GCA_045578685.1 Eubacteriales bacterium | reverse complement strand
TTAATTCACTTTCAGGAAATAGATAGGCATATAAATCTGTGAAATAATCATCGGTCATACCGGCGATATCTGATAATTTCTCATAATTCAGCACAGTATTACCTCGTTTGACTTATTATAACATAAGTCGAGCGTATTCACAAGAGAAAATGAAATTTTATGCACCAAAATCGTCCCATTACAAATTAACTCTAACAAAAAGCGGCGACAACCGCCTGCGTCCCGTATCAAAATATACGTTATAATTCAAAAAAACCAATACTGTTAGTTTAACATTTAAAGTATGACAAAGTTCTTACAAATAAAAACGGCTTGTTTTGGTGAAAAAACAAGCCTTTTTGGAATTATTTAACCTATAACCTTGGATAAGAACTCCTTAAGTCTCTCGGACTTAGGATTAGTAAAGAATTCCTCGGGTGCGGCATCCTCGCCGATCTTGCCGTCCTCGAAGAAGATCACACGGCTTCCCACCTCACGGGCAAAGCCCATCTCGTGGGTAACCACTACCATGGTCATTCCGCTTCTTGCAAGGTCCTTCATAACATCCAGAACCTCACCTACCATCTCGGGGTCGAGAGCAGAGGTAGGCTCGTCAAAGAGCATTACCTCGGGATTCATGGCAAGGGCACGGACAATGGCAACACGCTGCTTCTGACCGCCTGAGAGCTGTGAGGGATATGCGTATGCCCTGTCAGCCAGTCCTACCTTGTCAAGGAGCTCAAGGGCTCTCTTTTCAGCCTCCTCCTTTGACTGCTTCAAGAGCTTTATGGGACCGAGGGTCATATTCTTAAGCACGGTCATATGGGGAAACAGATTGAACTGCTGGAACACCATACCCATCTTCTGACGGTGCTTGTTGATATCAGCCTTGGGATCTGTTATGTCGTTACCCTCAAAGAGGATACGGCCTGCCGTGGGAGTCTCGAGAAGGTTGAGACAACGAAGGAAGGTGGACTTACCGCAGCCGGAGGGACCGATGACTACGACTACCTCTCCGCTTTTGATCTCAAGGTCTACTCCGTTGAGAGCGTGGATAGTTTCCTTGAAGCATTTATGAAGGTTCTCGACCTTGATGATAGTGTTATTATCGCTCATTGCTTCTCAGCTTCCTTTCTAACAGACTTACAAGCTTACTGAGAGCCAATACCATTACGAGGTAGATCACGGCTACAGTAACAAGGGGCATAAATGCGGAATATGTTGCCGCACGGATAGCGTTACCTGCATACATAAGGTCGCCCAGACCTATGTAGAACGCAATAGAGGTCTCCTTTAAGAGAACTACAAACTCGTTGGCAAGGGCGGGAAGCACCGCCTTGAACGCCTGAGGGAATACGATATGGAACATGGTAGGCATATAGCCGAAGCCGAGGCTTCTGCCTGCCTCTGTCTGACCGTCGTCGATAGACATGATACCTCCGCGGACTATCTCGGCAACATATGCACCTGAGTTGAGACCGAAGCAGATAACGGCAGATAAGAACTTGTTAAGCCCTATAGGCATAAAGATAACGAAGTAGATTATCATTATCTGTACCACAACCGGAGTACCTCTTGTTATGGTCAGATAAATATTACATATCCAATTGAAAAACTTGAGCAGAGGACCCTTCTTATCGAGCTTATCGTAGGTGCAGCGCACGAAGGCTACGATAAAGCCGAGCACGATACCGATAAGCAGAGCAAATATAGTCAGACGGATAGTTGTCCAAAGACCGTTAAGGATGGTAAGCCATCTGTCATGCTCGATAAAATTCTTATGAAAATCAGCCTTTAAATCGTTCCAGGCACGGATAACGGGAGAGGATGTATCAGGCTTGTCGGTTACATATCTCATCTCAAGACACTGATTAAAGCCCTTGTTTACATTGTTGGTCTCGATCTCACGCTCCACATCGCTTCCGGGAACGGTATAGGTCGTCTTTTCAATGATTTCGCCTCTTACCTTGACAACACCGCCGTATACGGCATCCACCACCTCGTCCGGTGTATAAGGTGTGAGGACAGAGTCGACCTCATAGAAAACTATGGTACATTCCGTCTCTACCGCTTCTGCCTCTGTTACAAGGTCAGCAAGCTTATCTTCAAACTCCATCTTGAAGTCGAGAGCTGACTTGAACATAGCACCGCCCATCTTCTTGACATCAGAGCTCAGAAATTCATCGTAGTGAGGAACGATAGCGGAATATACATCAAGGGTGCTGGTGCTGCACTCGTGATCGATATCCTTCTCAAGACCGAAGGAAATATCGTTTGCAGTAATGCTGTTGGCGTCCGCTATAGCCTTCAGGGGCTTGGTCTTTGCCATTTCGTCAAAGTAAGAATTGACCAACTCCTGTGCTTCTTCTATCGATATCTCAGTCGCCTGTGAGCTCTGCTTGATGCTGATAACAGCAACGACTGCAACAGCAGCCACAAGGACTATAGCTATAATAATTGCTATTAGCTTTTTCTTCATTACAAACCTCCATCATAGAACGCATTAAGCCGTTATCTGAAGGGTAGCCTGCCACCCCTCAGATAACGGTTTAATACAAACTGCAAGGGCAAAGACAAGCTTTGCCCTTACTGTATATGTATCAAAAATTACTCAGCCTTGATGTACTTAGCGATGATAGTGTCGATAGTACCGTCAGCGGTGAGAGCCTCGAGAGCTGCGTTGATATCGTCAAGAAGCTGTGTGTTGTCCTTCTTGATAGCGATAGCGTAGTCCTCTACTGCATAGTCGGTATCGAGAATGGTAAGACCCTCGTTCTCAGCTACGAACGCCTTTGCGGGCTCGTTGTCGATGATAACAGCGTCAACATCGCCGCCCTTGAGAGCGATAACGGCGTCTGCACCCTTACCGTACTGGGTAACGTTCTCTGCACCGTAATCGCCGGTAGCGTAGATGTCACCTGTAGTACCGAGCTGAACACCGATCTTCTTGCCTGCAAGGTCGTCGATGGTAGCGATGTCAGAGCCCTCTGCTACGATTACGGACTGAACGCCTGTAGCGTAGCTGGAGGAGAAGTTAACCTCAAGGAGTCTCTCGTCGGTAACGGTCATACCTGCCATACCGAAGTCAACCTCACCCTGATTAACAGCGGTGATGATGGAGTCGAACTCCATGTCAACGATCTCAAGAGTACCGCCCATCTTCTCTGCGAGAGCTGTAGCGATCTCAACGTCGATACCTGCGAACTCTTCGCCTTCCTTGTACTCATAGGGAGGGAAAGCAGCGTTGGTACCCATCTTGAATACCTTTGCATCGTCTGCAGTTTCGTCTGCGGGAGTGTCAACGGGCTTTGCACCGCAAGCTGCGAAAATGCCAAGGCACATTACAACTGCAAGCACAAGAGCAAAAATCTTTGTGAATTTCATTGTGATAATCCTCCAAATTAATAAATATGCAATGATTATAGTACATTTATACATCCTTGTCAAGTGTTTTGTTTAAAAAAAGTTTATAAATTCCGTATCCCAGCATACCACCCGCTACGTTAAGAATAAGATCGTCTGTATCGACACTTCCTACACAAAGCAAAAGCTGGGTAAGCTCCACCGACACTATAATCAATATGAAGAATATAAGTATCCGTTTGGCTGATCTGAAGTAGCTTGTCAGCACCGGCAAAAAAAGACCGAAGGGGAAAATTAGCATGGTATTGCCGAAAAAGTTGCGGATATAAAAGCTCACGTTATTACCTGCAGCTAATTCTCTTATATCGTGTATAACAGTGCTTAACGGGATAAGATTGTTATGGGTCTTAAAGTGCTCTATGATCCCAAGTCCGCTTGCCGACCTGTCACGGATAAAAAGCAACCACAAGGCAAAAAGCGTGTATAAAAATAGAATGATCCATATTGAAATTTTAACAGCCTTTTTCATATTCATTCCTCCTTTGCCGATATTATACCACAATAACCGGGTATTGCCAAGTTGTTGTTTACATTATCGACATTGATTTTATAATAAAATAGGTATATAATTTTTATTTGTTAAAAAATTTAAGGAGACAAAACTGTGAGAAGAGACGATTTACGTAATGTGGCGATCATCGCCCACGTTGACCACGGCAAGACCACCCTTGTTGACGAGATGCTCAAGCAGGGCGGCGTTTACCGTGAAAATCAGGAAACAGAAGAAAGAGTTATGGACTCCAACGCTCTTGAGCGTGAGAGAGGCATCACCATCCTTGCAAAGAATACCGCAGTACACTACAAAGACAAAAAGATAAATATCATCGACACCCCCGGCCACGCGGACTTCGGCGGCGAGGTTGAGCGTATCCTCAAGATGGTTAACGGCGTTATCCTCTTGGTTGACGCAGCTGAGGGTCCTATGCCCCAGACCAGATTCGTGCTTCAGAAGGCACTTGAGCTTAACCATCCCGTTATCGTTGTTGTAAACAAGATAGACAAGCCCGACGCCAGACTTGAAGAGGTAGAGAACGAGGTTCTCGAGCTTCTTCTTGAGCTTGATGCAACAGGTGCACAGCTTGACTGTCCCATGCTCTTCTGCTCGGGCAGAGCGGGTACAGCATCCCTCTCTCCCTATCAGGCAGGAGAAAACCTGGAACCTCTGTTCGACACTATCGTAGAATACATCCCCGCACCCGAGGGCGAGGTTGACTCTGACCTCCAAGTCGGAGGCCAA
>JAZNKU010000105.1:0-3340 GCA_045578685.1 Eubacteriales bacterium | reverse complement strand
CCCATCTCGGTATCCATACCGGTTGCGGTTACAACGGCGGTAGCGGTACCGTAGGTAATCGAACAGCCCGAGAATACCATATTGGTCCTGTCGCCTACTCCGGCTCCCTCCTTGACCTCTGCATCTGCATCCTTCTCAGAAGGCACGGACTCACCTGTAAGAGCAGATTCCTCACTCTTTAAGCTGACGGAGGAAAGCAGTCTTGCATCTGCGGGAATAAAGTCACCTGCTTCAAGCTTGATGATATCGCCGGGAACAAGATCTGCCGCATCTATAAGCGATTCCGCACCGCCGCGGATAACACGGGCGTGAGGTGCCGACATACTCTTAAGGGCGTCAAGTGCTTTCTCTGCCTTGCCCTCCTGATATACGCCCATAACGGCGTTGAGTATAACGATAAGAAGGATAAGTGCAGGCTCAAAAAGCTCGCCCCAGTTGCCCTCTACACAGATAATAGTAAAGGAAACCACAGCCGCCGCTATAAGGATAAGTATCATTACGTCCTTGAACTGGTCAAGAAAACGCTGAAGAGTGGATTTCTTTTTCTTTTCCTTAAGCTTATTTTTGCCGTACTTTTCCTGAAGCTCGGCGATCTTCTTCGGGTCAAGACCCTTTTGCATGTCGGTAGAAAGCTCTGTAATAACTTCCTCTTTCGTTTTGTCGTAAAAATTCAAAATTATGCCTCCTTAAAATTAGCAGGTGGATAGTATTAAAAAAAGACGACAACCCACCTGTCACAATACAGATAAGTCTCGCCAATTAAGATGAGCCAAAACAGGATCAAAGCCCCGTTCATGCTTGTTGACTTCATCGCACCGTGAGTGCCGACTACTCCCTTACATTTAGTATTATACACTTAATAAGAAAAAAATTCAAGTGTTTTTGAAAAAACACTTGAATTTTCTAAAACTGAAAGTACACAAAGTCCTGAGGATCGAAGCCTGCGCCGTAATATCCGAATACAAATATGGCAAGGAGGATGATAACATAGATAAGATATCTTAGGAACACAGTCTTGTTTATTACCTCTGCCACAGGCTTCTTTGAATTGATAAAATCTACGATATAGAGGATGACTACCGCAATTCCCATAACCACGAGCATCTTACGGGAGAGTCCCAGAGTGCCGAATGCCAAGCGGAATATATTATCTATTGTAAAAATACTCTTGAATATGTACGCCGCATCCGACAGGCTGTTGGCACGGAAGAGTATCCATGCCAGGTTTACAAGGATAAAGGTAGACAGCATACGGAAGATAACGAGAACGGGATTGTTCTCGGGGATGAGCTTATATATCTTCTTTTTAAGAGGAGTCATAAGCAGACCTATTATCTGATACGCACCGTGCATAAAGCCCCATATAACATAGGTCATTGCCGCACCGTGCCACAGACCGCTTACAAGGAACACCACCATCAAGTTAAAGCACTGTCTTAGCTTACTGCAACGGCTGCCTCCCAAGGGGAAATAAAGATAATCCTTAAACCAGGTTGACAACGATATATGCCAGCGTCGCCAGAATTCCTTTATGGACTGGGCTCTGTAGGGACAGTCGAAGTTACGCATAAGCTCGATACCCATAATGCGGGCAGAGCCTCGTGCGATATCCGAATAAGCCGAGAAGTCGCAGTAGATCTGGAAGGCAAAGCATACGGTAGCAAATATCATCTGCATACCGGTATGAGAATGTACATCGTTATATACGGTGTTTACCATGACCGCAAGGTTGTCGGCTATAAGCACCTTCTTCATCATACCCCACAGGATAAGAAGAAATCCGTCACGGAGGTTGGCAAAGCTGAACTTATGATGCTGCTTTAACTGAGGTACGATATTTCCCGTTCTCTCGATAGGGCCTGCCGCCAGCTGAGGGAAGAAGGATACGAAGAGAGCGTAATCGATAAAGCTCTTCTCTGCCTCTATATCTCCTCTGTACACGTCGATGGTATAACCCAGAGCCTGGAAGGTATAGAAGGATATTCCAACAGGCAGAAGAACATCAATGGTTATAAGCTCTTTTTTTAGGATAATACCAACGGTATCGGTGAAGAAGTTAAAGTATTTAAATACAAAGAGTATGCCTAAGTTGATAACAAGACACAGTACCAGCCACAGCTTTTTCTTGCCCAAAGCCTGCTTTGATACCAATATACCGCACAGGTATGTCGCCGCGATGGAAAAGAGCATCAGAAGTCCGTATATCGGCTCCCAATTCATATAGAAAAAGAAGCTGGCTAAAAGTAAGACAGGATTCTTTATCTTTTTAGGTAATATAAAATACAGTATCAGCGTTACGGACAGGAACAGAAGATACTCAAGTGAGTTAAAGTTCATAAATCTTTCCTTTTAGTATATTACATCTTAAAATATACCATAAACAAGGGTAAATGTCAATAAAACACACCGTAACCTAAGCTACGGTGTATAGTCGAATAATTGGTATAGCAACTGCTGTTCTGCGGCGGTATAATAATCCTCGTAGATCAGTCTCTCAATACGGCGGGTACTGTTTACTGTAAAATCCTTTGCATTTTCTTTAAGGTACAGCATATACTCCAATGCTTCGTACCTGCTCATTTTTTCAAAGGACCCGATATGGAACTCATAATAATCGTTATTATATTCAAATGCAAAATTCAGATTCGGACCGTATCTGCGGCCGCCTGAAATATATACCCTTACATCCTCAGCATCTGACCATTGATAGGATTCATAATGGTTAAACGAATTATATATCTTCACCGTATCATTTTCATCAAGAGTCAAGCGTTTGTAAATACCGAAAGGTAATATCACCATGGCTATAACGGTCACGATAAGCATAACAAGGAAAAATCGTTTGATGTTTTTCTTTTGTTTATCGCTGAAATTCAGGGAAAACTCCTTAGAAAACAAGGGATAGGTAGGTATAACTATCTCAAAGCTCTTAGGCTTATACGTTTTGTTTCCGAAGATAGGTATCTTGTACTGTCCTGCATAACCTAAGATCATGAAAACAAGTATCATAACGGCTATCAACAACGGAGCGGTATATGCCATAACGATATCGTTGTCATATGCAATGACTGATGGATCTGACATAGCGATTCTGTGCGGAATGATCTGATAAAAGACTATGATCACACCGCAGATGATCCCCGTGCCTATTATCCAAAGAAGAAAATATACAAATTTATCCAAAGCCGACAAAGGTGTTTTCTTTGCTGTTTTTCTTGTTCGTCTGCTCATTTTAATCTGTAATCAACCTATCAAATATTTTAATCAGATTATCCATTATTCGATTCGCTCCTTGTATTGTTGCAATCATCAGCTCGTCTATATCCACATTATAAAAATC
>JAZNKU010000104.1:0-2841 GCA_045578685.1 Eubacteriales bacterium | reverse complement strand
AGAGAGTATGCTATCGAGCCTATGAAGTGGGCTATGCAGAACTCTATCATCTCCGGCTCCGGTGTAAACGGTAAAGAGATCGTAGTTGATCCCTGGGGTACAGCTACAAGAGCACAGGCGGCACAGATCATTACCATGTATCTTGCATATACCGAAAAGGATATGCCCGCAGTTACAGGTCTTACCATTAACGGCAATCCTATCGAGGAGTATACCATCGTTTACAGCGGACAGAAGTCTGCGGCAAACGCTCTCCAGAAGTATATCGAGAACGCAACAGGCGTTACCCTTGATGTTACTACCGACAGCCAGGAGCCCGAGGGTCCCGAAATTCTCGTGGGTAAGACCAACCGTGAGGACATGGGCCTTGTAACTGCTGACCGCAGCGATGACAGAATTGAGTCCTTTGAGATTTCGGTTCAGGGTGATTACGTTCTTATCGCAGCTAAGAGCGAGAGAAGTGATCACGACGGTGTTCTCTTCGGCGTATATGCATTTGCAGAAGAGATCCTCGAGGTAGAGTTCTACTCTGACAATGTTAAGGTATACAATACAGTAAGAAACAAGAATGTTCCCAACGGATACGAGTTCAAGGATGGTCCCGGATACGAATACCGAGTTGTATATTGGGGCGGTCTCGTAAGCTCTGAGCTCTCCACCGGCGAGCCTATCAAGCGTACAGGTATCATGCATAATATGCATACTCTCGTTGGCTTTGGTGATGCGAGATCTGCGGATCCCTGTCTCACCGATGAAAAGAACCTTGCCACCATTGAGAAGAACTTCTTAGGTATGCTCAATGACAATATCGAGGCTGTATGGGTAACCCAGAACGACACTGAGGAAAGCTGTACCTGTACTAACTGTCAGGCTGTATACAGAGTTGACGGCGGACGCGGTGCTACCCTTATGCACCTTATGAACAGACTTGCCGATGCAGCTGCAAAGGCAGGATATCCCGATGTTGAGATCTGGACATATGCTTATGAGTATTCTATCAGACCTGTTAAGTTCCAGCTTGATCCTCAGGTAGTTATCTACTTTGCTCCTATAGAGAGCTGCGCTTGTCACGCATACAACGATCCTGACTGCAAGACCAACAAGAACACCAAGAGCTGGCTTGAAGGCTGGAATGAGATCTGTGAAAAAATCTATACCTGGGATTACTCCACCAACTTCTATCACAGCCAGTCTCCCATGCCTCTCACCAAGACCTTCCGTGAGAACAAGAACTGGTTCTACGAGAACGGTGTAAGAGGTGAGTTCAATAACGCAGTTGACTCCCGTATAGGTGAGTTTGACGCTCTTAAGGCATATCTGCTTGCAGAGCTTCAGTGGAATCCTACCATGGACGAGGCTACCTACAGAGGCAAGATCCTTGATTTCTGTAATGCATACTACGGCCCCGGCGGTAAGTATGTAAACGACTATATCAACCTTACCGAACAGCTTTGCGATGCAAACGATTTTGGTTACAACGCAGTTCCTTCCGCTATTATAACAAGTGATGTTGTTCTTGCTAACAACGATAAAATAGAGGCACTTTGGGATGCGGCAGAGGCTATGTGTGAGAACGATACTCAGCTTAAGCGTATCCGTATGTCCCGTGCTTCATGGACATATATGTACCTTGATGCACTCTACAGAACCACCTATGCGAGCGGTACCGATGCCGACAGAGCAAACTATCAGGCTCTTGCAACCGAGTACTACAACGAGGTTAAGGACTACGGTCTCAGATGGGCAGAGACAGGCGGTAAGAATCTTTACTTCAAGCCTGACAAGTCTCCCGATGAGTGGGGTCATCAGTAAGCAGGTAGAAGCTGCACCCATAATCGGGTGAAATGATCAGAAATTAAATGTTATCCGCAAGGGTGAGGTTATAATGAACCTCACCCTTGATTTTTATGTTGACCTGTCATATGTTTAATGGTATAATAAAGTCGTAAAATATATTCAGGAGAAAAACCATGAAAAGACTTCTTTGTTTACTTATCTTATCGGCTTTACTTTGTACAACGGTTATTATCTCCTGTGCAGAGCGGAAAGGTCCCTTTAAGGATGTGATCGGAACAAAGTTTGTTTTCGCTCCTGTGATAAGAGGGCGAAGAGATTTATGCAGATTTTTTGAGAATTATGTAGTAATACCGCTTTTGATGTTGTAATATATAATAGAAATAAATAAACGAAAGGAACAAAATATGAAAAAGCTTCTTATTTCCCTTATAGCAGTAGTACTGCTTTGTTCCATGGCTATAGGTGCATCCGCTGCCTGGAGCAACCCCTTTAAGGATGTAAAGGAAAGCCACTGGTTCTATGATGCGGTAAAGACAACCGTAGAGAAGGGCATCTTTACCGGTATGACAGAGGATACCTTTAAGCCTAACGAAAAGATGACCAGAGCTATGTTCGTTACCACTCTTGCAAAGATGGTGAACGCAGACATAGAGGCATACGACGGCAAAACTCCCTTTACCGATGTAAAGGAGGGTGCATGGTATGCAAAGTATGTTCAGTGGGCATACGAAAACAAGATCACCAGCGGTATGGGCGATGGAAAGTTCGGTGTAAACAGCTCCATCACCCGTGAGCAGATGGTAACACTTTTCTATAATACCGCTGCAAAGTTCGGTGCTGATACTTCTATTACCGATACTTATAAGTACGACAAGACCTATGATGCCGACAAGATCAGAGAGTATGCTATCGAGCCTATGAAGTGGGCTATGCAGAACTCTATCATCTCCGGCTCCGGTGTAAACGGTAAAGAGATCGTAGTTGATCCCTGGGGTACAGCTACAAGAGCACAGGCTGCACAGATCATTACCATGTATCTTGCAT
>JAZNKU010000103.1:0-3652 GCA_045578685.1 Eubacteriales bacterium | reverse complement strand
AAGTTCTCTGTATACTGCTCGTAGGTGATGATAGCATCCCAGTATTCCATACTCCAGATATGCCACTCGTTCTCGTACTGAAGATCGTACATAACCTCTATATACTCACGGAGATAGCTCCAGCCGTCGCCGTAGTAGTCACGCAGGAAGTTATCAACATAGGTCCAATACTGAGCCTCTGTCATATCGGGTTCCCATACCAGCTTTGCGGTGAGGTAAGCCTTAAGCTCGGTAAAGGGTGCGGTGTGGTCACCATCACCCAGAACAAGGATACCGGAAACACCTCTGTTATGGAAGTCCTGATAGTTCTTGTACATCTGGTGGATTATCGGGAAGGGAGCGTCTGCCTGATAGGTACCGCTGGTGTAGTCCCAAACCCATACATTGGGAACAAGTCTGCACCACTCGTCGAATATTTCAGCAAACTTAACGCTGTTAAAGTTACCCTTACCTACACAGTTGGTCTCTGTACGGTCGTGGGTAGCACAAGCGTTATCTGTACATACGCAAACGATGATATTGTCGCTACTGTCTGCGGGATCAAAGTTCTTGGGCATGTTCCAGGTGTACTTGTAAGCTAAGCTTATTACATACATATCGGGGAACTCTTCCTTGATAGCCTTACCTACAACATTGAGAATATTGAAGTAGGTAGAGGTTCTGCCGTGCTCACGGTAGAACTCATCACACTGACAGTTGGGACCACCCTTACAGTAGTATACAGAGTCGGACATCGCAACCCATACAAAGCTGTTTGCGGGACGGCCCTTAAGCTGGGTCTTAACATTTGTAATAATGTTCTGCTGGATCTTGGGATCGGTCAGACAGGGGTCATGATCCATGTGGTGATCCGCATAGTAACCCCAGCTGGGCTGGAAGTCTGCGGGATCCTGTCCCAGTGCGGGCATGGAGTGATAGAAGCTGGACTGAGAGAAAGAGCTTACACCCTGTCTGAGCTTCTGATCGGTGTAATTATAATCACCCTTACTGAAGATATAGTCACGGTAGTTGATGGTGGTAGTCTCGGTATAGCGCAGATCTGCGGGAACCTTGTAAACGTTCTTGGGAGCAAAGGTCTCAAGGAAACCGTAGAAGGTTACACCTGCGTACTGCTCAAGGAACTCGTATACCGCGTACTGTGTACCGGAATGCTCCTCGCTTGAAGCAATAATAAGGTTGCCGTTCTGTACCTCCAGGAGGAGAGTATCGTAGTTAAAGCCGCTACGGTCTACGTTAACGGTAACACCCTCACGGTTAGTCTTACCGATAAGGATCTCCTTCTCACCGATCTCACGTGCGGTGTCCTTGTATATGGGGAGATCAAAGCCGGTAACCTTCTTTATATAGGACTGAAGCTCGTTTGCACAAACGTCAGCACCCTTGCCCGACGTTGTGCCGTATACGATAGTGTACTCGGAAATAGAGGTATCGCCGATCAGAATATCGCCAACAGGGGTCTCTGCACCAAAGCGAAGCTCCTTGTAGCTCATAAGGATCTGAGCCGCCTGAGCTCTGGTAGCATTGCCGTTGGGATTAAGAACGGGACCGCCGTTCTCGGTACCCATACCGTTAATAAGCCCTGTGGTAGACATCCAGGTGATGCCTTCCTTAGCCCAGGACTGCACCTTTGCTACATCTGCAAACTTATCAAATGCAGTTGTGCGAACATCGGCAAGATCATAGTTATCCTCGCCTGCCGCATAGAGGGAGAGGATACGAGCCATCTGGGATCTGGTGATGCTGCCGTTGGGATTGAAGGTGGCTTCTGTAACCCCTGCAACGTAGCCCTTTTCGTTAGCCCACTGTACTGCTTTTGCGTACCACTGATTTACGGGTACGTCGGTAAATACTGTTTTACCTGTGTAGGTGGACTGGTCAACACCGGAGAGTCTGAACAAAACTGTTACGAACATAGCTCTGGTCATGGTGGTGTTGGGAGCGAAAAGATCGCCTGCAGAGTTGTTTGCGGAGAAGATACCTGCATCATAGGTATACTTGACAGCATTGTAGAACCAATGGCTTGTCTTTACGTCCTTAAAGGGCATACCTGTTTCGGGATTCACATCTGCTGCTGTTGCAGACATGGGAATTGCCGCTACAAGAGTAAATACCACTAAAAGAAGTGCGATAAATCTCTTCATAGTTTTTCTCCTTATATATTTTATCTTTTTTCAAAGCAGGCTTTTGACCTTTCGATCAAAAGCCTACTTTCAATTCAAATTATTAAAGCTCCCACTTTCTGGTTATAAGTCTTCTGTCAGCCGCCTCGGTGAAGATCCAGTCAAACTCTACGCCTGTACCGTAGAAATGATGGTGAGCCCACTCGATGGGAGGACGGCGGAAGTTCAGCTTGGGAGGCCAAGCATAGCCTTCCTTCCAACAGCTGTCGTATCTTACGGTGTCGTTGTAGAAGTTCTGGTTTTCAACAACGTACCAGAGCTGGGTATCTCTGTCGCCTCTTACAAAGCGATCCTCGTACTCGAGACAGAGCTTAACGAATCTCCACTGGATGGAGGAACGGTGAACATGCTCAAGGATATCCTTGTCGCCTGTTTCCTTAGCCATATTCTCGGCATCCTCCCACCACTTCTTACAATCCTCGTATCTTGCCTTGTAGTCCTCGAGCTTGATAACCTCAAAGGGATCCGAGAAGAGGTCGCAATGGTTCTTACTTGCCGCTTCGCTTGTGAAGTCGATCCAGTTAAGGATGTTCTTCCAGCCGGGACCGTAGTATGCTTCCATGAACTCATGCATATGAGCATAGTACTCTTCCTCGGACATATAGGGATTCCACATAAGCTTTGCGTGGAGGTAAGAACGAAGCTCTGCAAACTCGCAGTGGTTGGATATGTAGTTAGCCTCGGGATAGTAGCCCTTAACGTTGTTCTCGGCAAACCATCTCATATTCTTGTGCATGATCTTAAGATTGGGGAAGGGACAGTGGAACCAGGAATAGTTTACAGAGTAGTCCCAAACGTAGATCTTCTCTGCCTTTTCGTTCCAGCCCTCAAGGTCACGCTTGAAGTCGGAGTTCTGCCAGCAGGACTCGTCGTTGAAAGCGTGGTTGGGACACATCTCCATGGGACAGAGCTTGATAACGATGTTATCACGGCACTTGGTCTTGGGAGGCTTACGTGTATACTGGTAAGCAAAGGTCTGAAGCTTAACGTTGGGGAACTTCTCGCGAAGGCCATCGGAAAGAGCATTCATAAAGCGGATAGTAGTACCGGCTCTTGAGCCCTCTTCCTCGTTGATCTTCTTACATCTCTCGCACTTACAGTCGTTCTGGTTGTCGTTCTGGGAGATCTCAAAGAGCTCGATCCAGGGATTTTCCTCAAGTCTTTCCTCGATCTTCTTAATAACGAGGGCAATGTTATCGGGGTCGGACAGACAAGGCTGCTTGTCGCCGATGTTCTCAAAGTAGTTGGACATAGAGTGGATCTCACCGCCCCAGCGAAGCTCACCGCCGTACTCTTCGCCATAATCACGGTAGTTACCGTTGATATGAGCCTTAACAGCCCATTCCTTGGGTCTTGCGCATACCCAGTCAAGCTCACGGTACTCAAACACGGGAGTGTAGCTTTCGTCGATATCGCCTACCTCGATAGCCTCGGGAGCCTTGCATACCTCGAGATCCTTGGTGAAGAATCTC
>JAZNKU010000102.1:0-15290 GCA_045578685.1 Eubacteriales bacterium | reverse complement strand
TTTAATGATCAACATACGGGTATCATTTTCGTAGGTCTCTCTGAATAACAGACCATTTTTTTCGTGGTCATTTACTATTCTTCCAACATAGCTTTTGCTTAGTCCATGAAGTTTTGAGAAATGTGCGGCAGCATTAATTCTACCGGAATAAATCTCTAACAGCAGCAGCTCAGGGATCGAATATACGCCTAAAGTATTATTTTTAAGTATAAGCTTTGATAAAGGTAAGCAATATTCATTGATTTCGATTATTTTATTGATGATCGTTCTTTCCATAACACACCTTGTTGTATTAAAATTTGATAATATTGTATCAAACTTTTCGATATTAGTCAACAAAATTGCAATAATATAGTCCCCTAAGGAGACTATGTTACAATGAAAGCTATAAATAAGGTAGACCCGTTAGAGGATCATCTCGCAAGATAATGATAAGGTACTTCAAATTACTGTCTGTATTGGTAATAGAAACAAGATAGTCTCCTTAAGGGACTATCTTACAATAAAAGTTGTAAAAAAGGTTGTCCTTTTAGGGGAGTATTTATGTGGAAACTGCAGAAACCTGTAGGGGGACGGTGCTCTACGACTACATGGCTAAAAGCCATTTCGCTGTATATTTATGATAAACAAAAATAGTCCCTTTAGGGGACTATCTCATAATACAAGTTGTGAAGAAATTCGGAATCTTATATAAGCTTTGTGATAGAACGTAAAGATAAATCAAATATGGTTTGAATATTACGGAATCTGTCATCAAGAAAAATGCCACAAAATAGAGATAGTGGAGGAACCCACTATCTCTAATGTTACTGTTCTTGTGTTTTCATAACCCACTTATGCCAGCGGGAATCAGCCTTGATTTCTTTCTCTACCTGGCTGTAATCAGGACTGCACCACATAGGCCAATCGTCAGGCAATGATTTTACAATATCTTTTTGAACGTTTACATTTTGTTTTACAAAACGAACAAGCGGTGCTGTAAGGTTGTGTTCCTTTTCTCCATAAAGTGTTTCTAAATCTCTTGCATACTTCAAGGCTTTATCAAGGGATATAAACGCTTCATCATGGTAGCCTCGTTCCCATTGAACTCTGGAAAGATAAAGATACAATTCAATTATATTACCGTTATATATGCCCATATTTTCATCATCACATACTAATTCAAAAATTGAGATTGCTCCCTTTATCTTATTTATAGGCATATCGCTGTCGAAATTCTGCCTGCACGCAATCAGAGCAGAAATCAATTGACTTGAAAACTCACTTGCCGCCTTCAAAAGGAATTCACCTATATACTTAGCTTGCTCCTTTCCGTCGGTCGCAGAGATAAGCATAATTTCTTGGCAGTTTCTTAATTGCGGCATTTTTTTAGCATAAGAAATAGCTTTTACGTTTTCTCCGAGATTTCTGTAGAGCAAAACAAGGATATGGAGCGCTTTTGTAATGATTGTATTATCTTTTGCATTATCAACAAGATATTCGCAGAGCTTTATTGATTCAATCCAATATTCATTGCTCCTATGAATGTTATGATTATGTTGTATATAGCCTTCGTCATCGTAATAAAGCCACTCTTTATACCGTCGCCAGCCAGCTTCTGACAACGTATCGGCAAGTGTAATTGACAATAGCTCATTGTTTGGAAATTCACTCAGCCCTTCACGTAGGATAGAAAGACATTCATCTACCCAATCATCGTCGCTGCGTGATTTGATGCCGAAGGAGTTGATTCTCTCAACTATTGCAATAACCTTATTATCACGGTTATTATCATAACCAAAAAGCTCATCAATAGTCACACCGAAATAGTTAGCAATAGACGGAATAATCTCCATGTCGGGATAACTTCCTCCTGATTCCCAGCGTGAAACAGCCTGTGCACTCACACCGAGAGCATCCGCAAGCGTTTCCTGTGTCCTACTGCCACGTAGACGTAATTCCCGTATTTTTGTTCCTAAATTGAGTTGCATAATACTTCTCCTTAAACAGTTTTCACCGGTGTAATTTAATTATAACATTTAACTGCCATAAATCAATTATCAAATAGTTGTTTTGAAATCAACTGTTGTTTGAGACCATAAAGGTGATGAAAAGTTATTTATAAAAGCAAAAAAATTTAAGGTGTTGTTGTAAATATAATATAAAGTGAGATAGTCCCCTAAAGGGACTATCTCAGACTGTCGAAAAAGTCGGTCGGACGTGTGAAAAAAACTATATATAAAGAAAATTATTCCAATCGACGATAAGATAATCTTGTTTAATTATATCTCCCAATATAGTTGATAAGTATTCAAAAGTGGCGCAAACATCGAATTTACGCCACTTTTTCACACTTTCCCGTCAAACCGTCTCTACCGTACTTAGTACGCCGACGAGTCGGTTCGACGGAAACCTACCTTCCCTTTTCGAAGCCTGACAGCGCGTCGATAGGTTTATCGACACGCTGAGATAGTCCCCTAAAGGGACTATCTCACGATGTGATTAAAAATTGAAATAATTCTTTGTATTATAATAACAGATATTTACAACAAGTCTTGTAAGTGTAGCATCGTCATCAGGATATCTGCCGGATTCTACCCAAGAGCCTATCAGATCACAGAGTATACGTCTGAAATACTCGTGTCTTGTATAGGAAAGGAAGCTTCGGCTATCTGTCAGCATACCTAAGAATCTGCCGAGAGCTGAGAGGTTGGCAAGAGAAGTCATCTGCTCACGCATACCGCTTTCGTTGTCGTTAAACCACCATGCCGAGCCCTGCATTATTTTGGGCATACCGTTATAGGAGGTCTGGAAAGCACCGAGGAGCGCTCCTATTGCCGCATTGTCAGAGGGATTAATCGAATAGAGTATGGTCTTGGGTATGCCGCCGTCACATTCCATTGCGGACAGAAGCTTCGCAAGGGAAGCAATACCTGTCTCTGCGCCGATAACGTCAAAGCCTGTGTCAACACCAAGTTCCTTGAACTTAACTGCATTTACGTTACGAAGTACTCCGAAATGAAGCTGCATTATCCAACCCATTTCTCTGTATTCCTTGGCAAAGAAACGGTTGAGCTCGGTCTTGTATGCCGCCTCTTCATCGGCTGTAATTCCTTCACCGTCGTTTTTATAAGACTTTAAGAAGATATCTGCAATATCCTTCTTGCACTTTGTTTCGCCATAGAGAACCTTTGTGTCGATACCGTGATCAGCGGTACAGCAGCCCATAGATGCGAAGAAGGAAAGTCTTTGCTTGTATGCCTCCTTCAAGGATTCTATATCGGTAATCTTAATACCGGAAACGTCAGCAAGCTGATCGATATATGCTTTGAAGCCCTTACGCTCACAGTTGAGACCCTTGTCGGGACGAAAAGCAGGGAGCACTTTGACTGTGATAGCTGGATTTTCTGCGATCTGCTTATGATATTTAAGGTCTGATATGGGATCGTCTGTTGTACAGAGAGCTACAACATTGGATTTTGCAATGATATCAAGCACGCTGAGATTTCCTTCAGCTAATTTATCCGAGGTCATGCGCCAGATCTCGTCTGCATTTTCCTTACAGAGGATGAGATCGCAGTCAAAGTATCTCTTAAGCTCAAGGTGAGACCAGTGATACATGGGGTTACCGATAAGATCCGGCATAATAGTAGCGAAAGCCTTGAACTTTTCGTAGTCACTTGCATCTCCCGTGATATACTTTTCATCAACTCCGCAGGAGCGCATTGCACGCCACTTGTAATGGTCGCCGTAGAGCCAAAGCTGGGTGATGTTGGTACACACTGCATTCTCAGCGATCTCACGGGGATCGATATGACAGTGATAATCGATTATGGGCAGCTTTGCTGCTACATTATGATACAGTTTTTTGGCTGTTTCGTTGCTTAATATGAAGTCTTTATCCATAAATTTAGCCATACTATTACCTCTTTACAGTAAATATAGGTGTATTGTATCATAAAAATTTAATAATAACAATAATTTTCTTGAAAAAATATCTGATATATGATATACTGTCTATATATTTTTTGAGGTGAAGTTATGGCATATTCGGCAGATCAACATACCCACAGCTTATTTTCTATGGATTCAAACAACAAAATAGAGGATGCATGCGAAAAGGCAATAGCTGAAGGTCTTGACGAGCTTGTCATAACAGATCATTATGATCTCAATTCCAACGAGATGATATTGGCTTTGGAACCACCCTATGAAGCGGAAAGGGCATATGAAGAACTTTGTCGTTATCGTGATATGTACAAGGGAAGGCTTGATCTGAGGGTTGGTCTTGAGCTGGGTCAGGCACATGATTGCCCCGATAAGGCAAAGAAGATTCTTGAATCATTCAGGTATGACCAGGTCATAGGTTCTGTTCATAATCTGCGAGGTATGCCTGATTTCTATCTAATGGCATTCTACAAGCTGACGGGCAGACAGTGTCAGGTCTTCTTGACACAGTATTTCAAGGAGCTCGAGGAGGTCGTTGACCTCGGATGCTTCGATACA
This sequence comes from Eubacteriales bacterium, assembly GCA_045578685.1. Lineage (GTDB taxonomy): Bacteria > Bacillota > Clostridia > Oscillospirales > CAG-272 > RGIG7300. Next base: position 10,805 of record JAZNKU010000102.1, on the reverse strand, counting down.
TTAGCGCACCTTACATATCCCTTAAGATATTTCAAGGAGGGTGGACACGACCTTTCTCTTGAACCTCATATTTCTACAATAAAACGAATTTTCGAAAAGCTTATTTCACAGGGTAAGGCACTGGAGGTCAACACCTCCGGCTATCGAAAGGATTTAGGTTGTCCCTTACCCGACCTTGACATACTAAAGGTGTATTTCGATATGGGCGGCAGACTTATAACCGTAGGATCAGATGCACACTATGTTGACGATATAGGTGCAGATATACAGCGTACCTATAATGAACTTAAGAAGATAGGCTTTACCCATATAGCAAGCTTTTCCGACCGTAAACCCGATCTTAAGGAGATTTAATATGAAAAAGTTGTTTTTAGTATTACTGACATTATGTATGCTCCTCTGCGCCTGCGGTGAAAAGCATGACGGAACATATACAGTTGAGGAGATAGGAGCGAGCTATAAGACACAGGGCAGAACGATTATTTATGAGGATAAGGGAATAGCGCTTCTTTCTACAGCAGATTCCTTTGAGTTTAATGCCGAATGCGAGGGCAAGGTATCTGTTACACTCTTCGGTGAGACAATGGACGATAGCAATATCGACTGTTATTTTACCGCATATGTTGACGGAGTAAGAAGCGATACCCGCCATCACATTACAGACGGTGAATATGAGCTTGTGCTTTGTGAGAATATCGAAAAGGGCGAGCATCATTTTCGTATAGTTCGCCAGAGCGAGTGGGAACACGGTAGAGCTTTTGTAAAGCAGATCAACACCACTGGCAAGCTGCTTTCGGCACCCGGACAGAGAGATATATTTATCGAGTTTATAGGTGACTCCATCGCTACAGGCTACGGCAATATGCCGGAGATCGAGTTTCAATCTGATTGGGGCGGTCATCCTATCTGGGAAGACGGCACACAGGCGTTTGCCTATATGACGGCAGAGAAACTTAATGCCGATTACAGCATAGTAGCCATAGAAGGCATCGGTTCTGTGGGAGGTTACTGGGGCTTTACCATGAACGAGATATATGAGTACTATCCCAGAGTCAATGAAAAGGACTATAGCTATACCCCCGAGAGAACGGCTGATATAGTAGTTGTTGAGCTTTTCTCCAACGACCATGCAACGATGCGTGAGAAGGGCTATACTCCCTCGGCTATCGTTTCTAACGGTAAGGAGCTTATCGAGATGGCAAGGGCAAAGCACCCCGAAAGTAAGGTAGTAGTGCTGCCCGGTGCTTTCTATAAGAAGTTTGAAACAATGATAAACGAGGAACTTGGCGGAGTGGAAAACGGATACTATTGTGTAGATGTTCCCCTTAATACTGCCGGTAAGTCAGGTCATCCCGATGTAGAAGGACACAAGGGTGCCACTGATGCTCTCTGTGAGGCTCTTGAGCCCATTATAGAGGATATAAAGAAATGAAATATAAAGCACAGGGCAGAGTAATAGAAACAAAAAGAGGCTTGCTGACGCTGTCCTCTGCCGACAGTATAGAGTTCAATGCCGACTGTAACGGCAAGGTGTCGGTATGCTTTTTCTGCGAAAAGACCGAGTATACCGGAGACGTAGATGTTTATTTTACTGGTTATATAGACGGTGAACGAATACCTGCACGTTATCACGTCAATGCAGGCGAAAACGAGCTTGTTTTAGCAGAAAATATTAAGGGTATACACACCTTTAAGCTTGTTCGTCAGACCGAGTGGGGCGTGGGGGACATCTATATGACCGATATTAAGGTTGAGGGTGAGCTGACAGATCCGCCTGTGGATAAAGAGCTTTTTATTGAGTTTGTAGGAGATTCACTTGTGACAGGCTTCGGTAATCAGCCGGATGAAGTATCGGATATTACCTGGGGCGGCGCTCCAATATATCAGGATGCAACCGTCGCTTATCCTTATCTTGTGGGTGAAGCTTTGGATGCAGATATAAGTGTATGCGCGGTACAGGGTATAGGATGCTGTACAGGCGGATGGCTCTTTACGATGAATGATATCTACGACTGTTATCCCAGAGTTAATGAAAAGGATTTTCATTATGCTCCTGTTAGAAAAGCTGATATAGTTATTATACACCTTCTCGGTAACGATAGGGATAATTTTGAGGAGTACGGCAAGACCTGGGACGACGTGCTTGATAAGGCCGCAGAGCTTTGTCTTATGGTAAGAGCCAAGCACCCCTGTTCAACGGTTATCTTTTCACCGGCTGATCGTATCGACGAGGCAAGAGAAATGGTAGAAAAGAAATTAGGCGGTGCAGCAAACGGATTTTATACCCTTGTTCTTCCCATGGACTGCGGCGGTAAGCTGGGACATCCATCGGTTGTGGGACATGAAATGGCTAAAGAAACACTTGTGAAATTTATAAACGAATTGAGAGGTTAAAGAAATGAAGGATTTACTCAGACATATAGAAGAAGATTCCCGCCTTACACCCGAACAGCTTGCTGTTCTTTGTCACAAGGAGGTAGGCGATATCAAGGATATGATAAGAAAATGCGAGGCTGACGGTACTATCCTCGGTTACTCCGCTATTATTGACTGGGAAAAGGTTGACGATGACCGTGTAAATGCACTTATTGAGCTTAATATAATTCCTCAGCGCGAGCGTGGATTTGATAAGGTTGCAGAGCGTATCGCAAATTACCCTGAAGTCAAGAGCCTTTACCTTATGTCCGGCGGTTTTGATCTTGCCGTATTTATCGAGGGTAAGACAATGAAGGAGGTTGCTTTCTTTGTAGCACGTAAGCTTGCTTCTCTTGAAGAGGTAACCGCAACCGCAACACACTTTGTACTTACTAAGTTCAAGGAGAAAGGTGTTATCTTCGGTAAAGAAAAGAAGGACGAGAGAGGTAATCTCTAATGGATTATACAAAGGTACTTTCAAAGAGGGCAATGGAAATTAAGCCCTCGGGTATCAGAAAGTTTTTTGATATCCTGGACGAAATGGAGGATGTAATATCCCTGACCGTAGGTCAGCCCGACTTTGCTACCCCCTGGCATATCCGTGATGCGGGTATACAGGCTCTGGAGCAGGGAAAGACCTACTATACCTCCAACAACGGACTTATGGAGATGCGTGTTGAGATATCAAAATACCTCTCCCGCCGCTTTAATCTCCAATATTGTGCAAAGGACGAGATAATAGTAACTATCGGCGGAAGCGAAGCCATTGATATGGCAATCCGTGCTCTTGTAAACCCCGGCGATGAGGTCATTATCCCCACCCCCAGCTACGTTTGCTACGAGCCTATGGTTACTCTCACAGACGGTGTTCCCGTGGTTATAGAAACCCGTGAGGAGGACAACTTTAAGCTTAATCCCAAGGACTTAAAGGCTGCTATAACAGACAAGACCAAGCTCCTTATTCTGCCTTTCCCAAACAATCCCACAGGTGCTGTTATGACCAAGGATGAGCTTGAGGAGATAGCTGAGATCATCCGCGGTACCGATATTATGGTGCTTTCTGACGAGATATACGGCGAGCTTACCTACGGCTTTACCCATACCTCTATTGCAACTCTTGACGGAATGTGGGAGCGTACCCTTGTGGTAAACGGCTTCTCCAAGGCTTATGCTATGACAGGCTGGCGTATGGGCTACGTTTGCGGTCCTACAGAGATAATGAAGCAGATGGTCAAGATCCACCAGTACGCCATTATGTGTGCACCTACCGTCAGCCAATATGCGGCTATAGAGGCATTAAAGAACGGCGACGAGGACATAGAGTATATGAAGGGCGAGTATGACCTCCGCCGTCAGTATCTCGTAAAAGCTCTCCGCGATATCGGTCTTGAGTGCTTTGAACCCCACGGTGCGTTCTACGTGTTCCCGAATATTTCCGGCTTTGGTATGACAAGCGAAGAATTCTGCGAGAGACTTCTCCACGAGACCCACGTTGCCATCGTTCCCGGAACAGCCTTCGGTGTCTGTGGAGAGGGCTTTGCCCGTATATCCTATGCATATTCTCTCGATCACCTTAAAATAGCGGTTGAGAAGATTGAGAAGTTTATAAAGAAGATAAAGGACTGATTATGTCTAACATCATTCTTATCGGCATGCCCGGCTCGGGTAAGAGTACCCTTGGGGTGCTTTTGGCTAAATCAATAGGCTATTCATTTCTTGACTCCGACCTCGTTATACAGAAGAGGGAAGGGCGAAAGCTATTTGAGATAATAAACGATATAGGTCTTGACGGCTTTATAAAATGTGAGGAAAGAGCGGTAAAGAGTATTGAAACTGACGAGACTGTTATCGCTACCGGAGGAAGCGTTGTCTTATCCGAGGGTGCAATGGAGTACCTTTGCGGTATGAGCAAGGTGGTATACCTAAAGTTATCGCCCTCTGACCTTGAAAAGCGTATAAAGAATATCAAGACCCGTGGTATCGTCATGAAAAAGGGCGAGACAATATACGATGTTTATAAAGTGAGAGCACCTCTGTATGAGAAGTATGCGGATATAACCGTAGAGCTCGATAACTCCCATATCGAGGATTCAGTTGAAAAGATACTTAAATTATTAAACACCGAGGAATAAACTCGGTGTTTATTTTGTTAAAACAGTTGATTTTTTCTTTCGGGTAATGTATAATCAATATATATGTCGTAAAAGAGGTGAAAGTATGTTCTGTTATAACTGCGGCATTAAACTTGATGATAAAGCAAGCTTTTGTCCGAACTGCGGTACAAAGCTGATCGTTGACGAAAATAATTCTGAACCTGCAAAAGAGCCTGTTGTGGTTCCTGTGACAGAGGTTGCACCTACGGCTGTTTCCGAACCTGTAATCGTGGTTCCCGTAGTCACTCCCGCTCTTCAGCCCGAAATAATTGAATATGTTCCCTCGGTAGAAGAAAAGGCTAAGGCCTGTGTTAAGAAGAGCTTTTCTTCGGTGCTTTTCCTTATTGCCACTATACTTTTCACTCTGTCGGTCATCCTTAGCACGATATCCTTTTTCACAACGGTGGATTCTGCACCATACGACGCCTACGAAGAGCCGGGTGTTTTTGACAAGGTTTCTGTGTCTGAATATGAAGAAGAAGATGTTACGTTTGAAGACGTTAAGCTTATTTTTGGATTTTTAGAGTTCATTGATGAAAGTGTACTGTGGATAATAGGACTTTTCCTTGCATTTATATTTGCAAAGTCCAAAAAGGATATGAAGACCGGTGGTATCACTACCCTTAAGGTTGCGGCACGTATAAAGGTGATATTCTCCTTTGTTTTTGCGTTCTTTATATTTATAATGGGTATCGCACTTTGCGGAACAAGTGATCCTGAACTCGCTTTTGCGTGGCTCTTTGTTGCTCCTGTTTGTATAGCCGTTGGAGTATTATACGTGCTGTTCAGCTTCAAACTTTCATCGGGCATAAGCAAGATCCGTAATATTGCCGCAACAGGCGTTCCCGCAAAGCTTTCAGGCTTGATCGGCGTCGTGCTTTTTGCCATAGCGGTGCTCAATCTTTTAACTGTCAACGGTAACGTTACCGTCACTGGTATATCCTATACCTTTAACTGGGCAGATTCACTTTATGCTCTGACAAAAGGCACATCATGCTTGCTCTTCGGTATAACCTTCGTTATACTCAAGAATAAGCTCAAGGCTTTAGCCGAAGAATACAAACTTGCAAACACACCTGCACCTGCAGGTCAAACAATAATAAATAATAATGTAAATATATAAGGAGATCAAAAAATGAGCAGAATTTTAATTCCCGATTATGAGTATAAGGAAAGAGTTGCAAGAGCTGCCGAGCTTATAAAGAACGCAGGTCTTGATGTTCTTATCGTTAACTCTACCGAGTCCGACTACGCTAACGTAAGATACTTCTCCGGCTTCTGGCCTCTCTTTGAGAGAGCAGGTGTTGCTATCTCCGCAGGCGGTGATGCTGCACTTATGGTTGGTCCCGAGTCCAAGGAATTCGGCGGCGACAGAAACAAACTTGACAAGATCTTTGTCCTCAAGGCTTACAGAGAGGGTGCTGACCCCAGCTACCCCGAGCTTCAGGCTGACACATACCACGATGTATTCAAGGCTATCGGTGTTACAGGCGAGAACCTCCGCATCGGTGTTGCATCCTTCCTTGATACCTCCGTTACCATCTACAACGCTATCGTTGACGCATTCCCCAAGGCAGAGATCGTTGATGCAAACAGCATTATGGTTGCTCTTCGTTCTATCAAGACTGCAAACGAGATCGCATGTCTTCGTGAGGGCTACCGCATTGCAGAGCTTGCTACCAAGCAGGTTATCAAGGAGATCAAGCCCGGTATGACCGAACTTCAGATGGTTGGTGTTGCACAGAGAGTCATTTACGAAAACGGTGCAGAGTACGAGGGTCTTCCCATGTACGTATTCTCCGAGGCTTCTACCCGTCACGCAATCAGCCGTTCCTCTCACAGAGAGTTCCAGAAGGGCGATATCGTTCAGCTTAACCTCTCCGCTAAGATCGACGGTTACTCCGCAGCTATCGGTTATCCCGTAGTTCTCGGCAAGCTCGAGGGCAGACGTAAGGAAGTCGTTATGTTCGGTCGTGAGGCTCACATCTGGACACAGAACCAAATCAAGGCAGGCGTTCCCGCTTCCAAGATTGCAAAGGACTTCTATCAGTACTACGTTGACAATGGCTTCAAGGATAACTTCGTATACGGTCCTCTCCACGGTACAGGTATGATCGAGGTTGAGGCTCCCTGGTGCGAAACCTCCTCTACATACGATCTTAAGGAGAATATGTGCTACCAGATCGATACTTACATCTCCACCGACACATTCGGCGTTCGTTGGGAGAAGGGTATCGCAGTTACCAAGGACGGCTTTGATATGCTTTGTCCCGAGGTTCCCGAGACTTGTATTGAGATAGATTGTTAAGCAGGCCCGGCCTGCAGCGAAACTACGCTCCAAAGTACACTGTGATTTATAATTATCACACGGGGTGTGGACATCAGCTGATAAAGTAATATTGAGGCTATTGTGTACACAATAGCCTCTATTTATAATCAAGGAGTTAAATATGGAACTTATAAATATGTTTTACGATGAGATAAAGGATGCCGCTGACCGCAAGGTCCCCTTTATCATTCCCATAGGTACACTTGAGTACCACGCACGTCACGCTTCCTGCGGTACAGATACTATGGTAGTAACAGGCTGCCTCCGTGAGCTCGAAAAGGAAAAGGAGATCGTTGTTTGTCCTCCTATCTGGTACGGTGTAGCAAGCTATGCGGTTTGTGAGCCCAAGCCCGGTCATTTCCATGTGAACGAGGATGCTTATACCGCCTATATTTACGATGTTCTCAAGTCAATGATATACGCAGGCATCAAGAATATCTACCTCATTCCTCATCATCAGACCGAGGGTGCGGGACTTATGCCTATGACTATTGCTTGTCACAAGGCGGCAAAGAAGGTCACCATGGAATATATGGAGGAGACCCTTGGCAAGGGCTGGTGGGGAAGTGATTCCTACAAGACCTACTACGAGGATATGGGTACGGGAGATGATCCCTTCTCATATATCAAGGTCATTCCTCTCATCGGTGCCGAGGCACAGATCGAGTGCGGCGGCTTTGACCATGCAGGCAAGTGGGAAACCTCACTTATGATGGGTACATGGCCCGAAAATGTAGATCTCTCCAGATGCGAAAGAAATACAGAGTGGTTTGCAGAATCCGCCAAAGAAGCAAGCCGTGAAACAGGTGAGCATATGGTGAAATGTACTCTTAAGTGGTTAAGAGGAGCAATACAGTAATGAATATACAGAAGAATTTTATATCCGCAAGAGCTGATTTCAACACCCCTGATAATTATGTACCCCAGCCCTATTTCCGCCGTGCTTTTGATGTTAAGGCAGGACTTGTTTCCGCTACTCTTACGATAGGAGCTCTTGGCTGGTATGAGGTACATATCAACGGTGATGATATAACCGTAGGAGAGATGGCTTCCTATAGAGCCAATCCCGACCACTTCGTTTATTTTGACCGTTATGATATAACAGATAAGCTTATAGAGGGCAAGAATGTTCTTGCATCCGTTCTCGGTAACGGTATACAGAATACCGTTGTCCGTATCTGGGGCGGTCTTCGTTTCCCTTGGAGAAGTGCACCTGCAGTGAGCTTTACGATCGAGCTTAAATATGCGGATGAAACTACAGAAACAATAATATCCGACGAAAATACACTTTGCTCCGATTCTCCCATTTTGTTTAACGATTACTATTTCGGTGAGTATTATGATGCCCGTCTGGAGCAGAATGGATGGGATACGGTTGACTTTGATGATAGTACATGGCGTAAGCCCATACTCCGTAAAGCTCCCAGAGGTGAAGCACGTATATGCGAATCAGAGCCTATCAGGATTACCGAAGAGCGTAAGCCTGTATCCGTTATTCCTTACGAGGACGGCTATATTTACGATTTCGGTCTCAACGGTGCCGGTCTTTGCCGTTTGCATATCAACGGCGTGGCAGGACAAAAGGTAGTTACCAAGCACTTTGAGGTTATGGTTGACGGTAAGCCTTATTATAAGAATCTCTGCTATAACGGCTGCGAGCGCATGCAGGAGGATGAGTATACCTGTGCAGGCGGTGAAGCGTTCCATACCCCTAAATTTACCTATCACGGTTTCAGATATGTATTTGTTACAGGCATTACCCCTGAGCAGGCAACCGAGGAGTTGCTGACTTATCTCGTTATGCATACCGATGTAGCAAAGCGAGGAAGCTTCTGGTGCGATAACGAAGTGATAAACGCAGTTCAGGCAGCTACGGTGAGAAGCGATCTTTCTAACCTTATGCATATTCCCACCGACAGCCCCCACCGTGAAAAGAACGGCTGGACAGCGGATGCGGCATTGTCTGCCGAGCAGATGTTATATAATCTCGGACCCGAAAATCTCTTTAAGGAATGGATGCGCAGTGTATACCGCTCGGTAAATAACGAGGGTATGATCCCCGGTATTATACCCACATCGGATTGGGGTTACGAGGACTTTAACGGACCCTGCTGGGACTGTGTTCTTGTATACCTGCCTTATTATGTATATAAGTTCAGAGGCGATAAGGATATTATCCGTGAAGCGGTAAATCCCCTTATGCATTATCTGACCTATCTTTACGGCATCATCCGTCCCGACGACCTTATCGAAGCTCCCGGAGGACTTGGTGACTGGGCACAGACGGGACGTAGCAGCGGCAGAGCGTTTAAGACTCCCGTTATTGTTACCGATACCATAATCTCTATGGATATTGCCAACAAGAGTGCATTTATCTTTGAGGAGCTGGGCATGGAGGAGAACGCCGAATATGCACGTAAGCTCTCCAAGCGTCTTTACGGCGGTATCAGAAGAAACTTCTTTGATTTCAGTACAGGTTATGTAAACGGCGACACACAGACCTCCTGTGCTCTGGCACTCTTCTATGATCTATTGGAGACTGAAGAGGAGAAGCAGAAGGTTCTTGACTACCTCCTTAATCTTATAGTAAACAAGGATAAGGAGCATATGAATGTAGGTGTAATCGGTAACAGGGTGCTTTTCCGTGTGCTTTGTGATAACGGCTATACCGATCTTGCCTTCAAGATGGTTGTTCGTCCCGATTTTCCCTCCTTCGGTAACCTTATAGAGCGCGGTGCTACCACGCTTTGGGAGTTCCACGATCCCGAGGGCGGCAAGATTGACTCTCTTAATCATCACTTCTGGGGTGATATTTCTGCCTGGTTCTATCAGTACCTTGCAGGTATCGACATCAACCCCACCGCAAGGGATATTACTCATGTTAATATAGCTCCCGTATTCCCCGAAGGCTTGAACTCCGTAAGGGCTGAACACGAGCTTGTACACGGCAAGATATCAGTAGTTATCAACAGGACAGAGAAAGAGGGAAGTATTGAAGTTACATGTCCCGATGCTGTTCACGGTGATATCATGCTCCCCGACGGCTGGCATTTTACGTCCGGTGAGACCAAGCTTCCTTTAACAAGCGGTAAATATGATATAATTAAATAAAAATTTAAAGCTACCCCAAGGGGTAGCTTTAAATTATAATAATTCAATTTCGCCTAATTTGGTTTCGTTGATATATTCATCCTTAAACTCACGCATCTTGTCCATATGGGGAAGGGTGCAGTGTATCTGCTGGTCTTCTTTTGTTTTCCACTGCTCGATAAGCAGAAGCTCACAGGGATCCTTCTCCGAGAAATAATAGTCGTATTTGATACAACCCTCCTCGTTTCTGACATCCTCAAGAACTCCCTCGGCTCTCATTTTTTCCACAAATGCTTCACGCTTGCCATCAAAGCAGTTGAATTTTACATATATGGTGTACATATTTTTACCTCTTTTCCTATAACTAACATAATTATACAACGCTCAAATATATTTTTCAAGGATTAATTTTCTTAAATTATAAATAAATCATATTGTTACCATAAATTACAGAAAACTATTATTCAAATTTACTTGACAATATTTCAATTTTAAATTAAAATTATACTGTATACTTGTACACAGTTTTAGTATATTTCATTACAAATCGTAATTTTAAGAAAGGTTTATGTGATTATGGCTTCAAAACTTCGTGGCATACACACACCTCATAGAAAAGGCACAAAGAATAGTCCCGTTGTCCGTATGGGTGCACCTGTGACAGTGACCGTTCCTATGTCAATGCATATCGGAAAACCTGCTGTTCCTACTGTTAAGGTTGGGGATTTAGTCAAGGTTGGTACAAAGATCGGTAGTGCAGATGGGTATGTTTCTTCTGATATTTATTCCAGCATTTCGGGAAAGGTTATCAAATTAAC
>JAZNKU010000101.1:0-2098 GCA_045578685.1 Eubacteriales bacterium | reverse complement strand
TTTCCGCAGGCTGTGCTATCGGTCTGGGTAACGTATGGCGTTTCCCTTACATCACAGCTAAGCACGGCGGTGCGGCGTTTATACTCGTATATCTGCTGTTCCTCGTTATTTTCGGTTTGCCTATTATGACTATGGAGTTCTCGGTAGGCAGAGCATCCCGTAAGAGTATCGTAGGCTCCTTTGAGACCCTTGAGCCCAAGGGAACAAAGTGGCATTGGTTCGGCTGGATTGGTGCCGCAGGCAACTATCTGCTTATGATGTTCTATACCGCAGTGTCGGGCTGGATGTTTATCTACTTTTTCAAGAGCATACGCGGCGACTTTGCAGGCGAGAGTGTTAAGGCTGTTGCTGATCAGTTTGGCGGTATGGTCGGTAACTTCTGGCTTCAGCTTGCGTTTATGGTGCTGACCGTAGTTCTCGGCTTCGTTATCTGTTCTCTCGGTCTTAAGAACGGTGTAGAGAAGATAACCAAGGTAATGATGGTGGGACTTCTGTTGCTTCTTATCGTCGTAGCAGTTGTAGTCGTTGCTCTTCCTGATGCCAAAGAGGGTCTTAAGCTGTACCTTGTGCCCGATTTCAGCAAATTTACTGTTGCAAACGCAGGTAACATCATCTTTGATGCTATGGGTCAGGCGTTCTTTACTCTGTCACTTGGTATGGGTTCTATGGCTATCTTCGGTAGCTACATTTCAAAGGACCGCAGCCTCCTTGGCGAGTCTGCTACTATCGCAGGTCTTGATACCTTCGTAGCTCTTATGGCTGGTCTTATCATCGTTCCCGCAAGCACTATGTTCTCTGCAGAGGTTGGTCAGTTTGCAGGACCCGGACTTCTGTTCCAGGTTACCCCAAACATCTTTAACCTTATCCCCGGCGGACGTGTCTGGTGCTCACTTTTCTTCCTCTTTATGATGTTTGCGGCTATGTCCACCGTTGTAGCGGTGTTCGAGAACATCGTGTCCTTTGCGGTTGACAAGTGGGGCTGGTCCCGTAAGAAGAGCAGCTATGTAAACATCGTAGCACTTATCCTTCTTTCCTTACCCTGTGTTCTCGGCTTTACCTATTGGTCTAACTTCAAGATCCTCGGTATGGATATCCAGGGTATAGAGGACTTTATCATTTCTAACAACATTCTTCCTCTCGGTTCTCTTGTATATGTACTTTTCTGTACATCCAAGAAGCGTGGCTGGGGTTGGAAAAAATTCATTGAAGAAGCCAATACCGGTAACGGTCTTAAGATGCCCAAGTTACTTTACGGATACTGTAAGTTTGTAATTCCCGTACTTATCATAGTTCTTTGGGTATGGGGCGTATGGAGTATAGTTGCTCCCGCACTTGCAGGATGAGATACTCTGAGATATTTTTTGACCTCGACGGAACTCTGACCGATCCTTTTGAAGGAATAACCAAGTCGGTTCAGCATTCCCTTAAATATTTCGATATCGAGGTAGCAGACAGAAGCGAGCTTAAAAGCTTTATCGGTCCTCCCCTCTGGGAAAGTTATATGAAATATTATGGCTTCACAAAAGAGCAAGCCGACGAGGCGGTCAAGCGCTACAGAGAATATTTTTCGGTAACAGGTCTTTTTGAAAACGAGGTATACGAGGGTATCCACAGCTTGTTACGGGAGCTTAAGGATGCAGGACTTCGCCTTAGCGTTGCCACAAGTAAGCCTGCGGTCTTTTCCGAGAAGATCCTTTGCAAGTTCGACCTTGCCAAATACTTTGACTTCCTCTCAGGCTCTGAACTTGACGGAACAAGAGTCAAAAAGGCGGATGTCATCGAGTACGCTATAGACAACCTCGGTATAACAGACCGCTCGTCTATACTTATGATAGGTGACAGGCTTCACGATATAGAGGGAGCCCATAAATGCGGGGTTGATGCCTGCGGCGTGCTGTGGGGCTACGGTGACCGTACCGAGCATACCGAGTGCGGTGCAAACTATATCGCCGAAACACTTGATGAATTAAAAGAGATAATACTACAATGACACAGAATGATGTAAAGGAATACTGTCTTTCTAAACCGAGGACGTATATCGACTATCCCTTTGGGGATATATCAATGTGTATAAGGATAAATGGGGGTAATCATACCC
>JAZNKU010000100.1:0-2099 GCA_045578685.1 Eubacteriales bacterium | reverse complement strand
CGGTACCCATCCCCATGTTATCCAGCCTGTAGAGTGGATAACGTCAAGTAACGGCAACAAGACCCTTTGTATCTACTCTTTAGGCGACCTTGTAGCGGTTATGATGAAATCATCCAACATGCTTGGAGGCCTCTGTACCTTTGATATAGTCAAGGTAGACGGTGAGATAAGCATACATAATGTGCTCTTTACCCCTGTGGTACACCATTTCGGACCGAGCTATTATAACTCTAAGCTCTACTACCTCTCCGACTTCACTCCCGAGCTTGCCTCCACCTTCGGCAAGGTCTACGGAATAAATGCCGACAAAGAGAGCCTTACCGCAATACTTTGCGACGTAATAGACAAAGAATTTTTACCCGAGGAGTTTAAGTGATGAATATACAGGAATCGGGACAGATGTACCTTGAGACCATATTAGTGCTCTCCCGTGAAAAGGCAAATGTCCGTGCTATAGACGTTGCCAACCATACAGGTTACTCCAAGCCCAGTGTCAGCCGCGCTATGGGAATACTGAAAAACGGCGGCATGATCGACGTAGATGCTGACGGCTATATCCGCTTGACCGAGGAGGGGAAGAGGGTAGCCGAGGACGTATATGCCCGCCACGGAATACTGACCAAGGCTCTGACTCTCTTAGGGGTATCTCAGGAGACCGCCGAGGAGGACGCCTGCCGTATCGAGCATTATATTTCATCCGAAACGGTTGAATGTCTTAAAAGGTTTATAGAAAACAAATAAGGAACTGCGTAAGCAGTTCCTTATTTGTTTTAATGCAGAGTGCAGAATGCAGAATGCAGAATTAAGGAAGATATCCGTGCGAATGCACGGATATCATTTTATCAATATCCGTGGTCTACGTGTTGCCACTGACCGCCCTTGTTTCTGACCAGTATCCACATCCAGTCGGAATAAGTAGAATCTTTATTCAATGAGCCGATAGGGCACTCTTCACTTACGTAGAAGGATGACATCAGTACTATGACCTCGTCGGCATTATTCCTGTCAGCCCAGTCTTGGTGAGCCTTTGATTTCTCGTCACCCGCGTAATATATTGAAGCAAGGTGACAACCCTGCCAGTTCTTTTCAAACTCCTCTTTGATTACGGCAATAGCTTGAGATATCTCTTTGTTTGTATACATATTTTTAACTGCACTTATCTCGATAACGTCGCTTTCAAGAGCCAGTCTTTCCTGAAGCTCCTTTGCTATAGTTACATGTACCGTAGTTCCGGCAGGGACGTCCTTCAGACCGTACTCGGATGCCGTAACCGTGGTTAAGGCATAGATGGTAGCTCCGCAGGGATAATCTATATCAAGTATCTGACTGTGAACCGAAGGAGAAAGTAAGCTGTCCATATTAATCTGTTCACGGGGAACTTCGGGGAATATCTCGCTCACCAGTATGGTTATATCTCCCTCAGGTACGCTCAACTTGTTCGAGGTAACGTTTTCACCGTTTACGGTCAAGGTGTAGGTTACATCCTTATATACCGTCTCGTCCTTCCAGAGCCTATATGCCGTTTTGTCACGCAGAGAGGAACGGGTATATGTGGATTCCTTTTCGTTATAGATAAGGGTGTCCCCCTCTATATCAAATACCGATTCGCCTGCTCCTACGGTGCGGAAGATAAGCTTAAGACCCTCTATGGTATAGTGGCCCTGTATAAGGTCTGTAGCATTACCGTCACCATCTACGTCGGTCTGAAGTGTCATAAAGTTACCTTCACCAAGAATAACGGCTCCCCGCATACCTAACTCTTCAATGCTTTTGGCTTTATCCCCTGCATAGTATATTGTCTGTTTCAGTTCTAATTTGTTGGGGTTAGTAGCTATATCTGTCATGCTGACAAACTCAGCTCCGTCGGGAACGCATACCTCGGGTTGGGCATTGGTTCCGTACTTGTATTTTGGCAGAGGGGTGGAGTGTTTGGCATCGAATGTGACAGAATCACTTTTTTCGTTGATTATAAAGGTATAGCTGTTGTCCGTAGAGTCCTCAAAGAGTATCAGCTTGTCACCCTCTATGCGGTATTTACCCATACACAGATTGCTTGAGAGCATAGAATAGCTGAACTGGAAGCTATCCTTGCCCCACAG
>JAZNKU010000099.1:0-4320 GCA_045578685.1 Eubacteriales bacterium | reverse complement strand
AAGAAGTGAGCAAACCTTATCAAACACTTTAAGAAGTGACTCTGTTTCGGGAAGACCGTTTTCATCAAAGTCAGGAGTAATAAGGTAAACCTTGTTACCTGCTTTTTTGAATTCGGGTGAAACAATATCTTTAACCTTTTCGGTTGTAACTGCGAAAGATACGAGTGTGGGGGGAACATCTAAATCCTCGAATGTACCGCTCATTGAGTCTTTACCACCGATTGAGCCGATACCGAGATTCTTCTGTGCTTTAAATGCACCGAGAAGAGCTGCAAGAGGCTTGCCCCAACGCTTTGCGTCTGTACCGGGCTTTTCAAAGTATTCCTGGAAGGTCAGATATACATCCTCAAAGGAAGCACCTGTAGCAATAAGCTTACATACAGACTCAACTACCGCAAGATATGCGCCGTGGTAGGGAGACTTTTCGGTAATAAAGGGATTGTAACCCCAGGACATAAGAGATACTGTAGAGGTATCACCTGTCTCTGTGGAGATCTTATTTACCATAGCCTGGATGGGAGTAAGCTGATACTTACCGCCGAAGGGCATAAGAACCGTACCTGCGCCGATGGTGGAGTCAAATCTTTCGGAAAGACCTCTCTTAGAGCAGGTGTTAAGGTCGGATGCAACTGCCTTGTAGTTGTCGGTGAAGCTGCCTTCTGCCTTCTTAGCATAGCACTCGGGCTTTGCAGGAGCGATATTAATGTGCTTGGGAGCGCCGTTACTGTTAAGGAATTCACGGCTAAGGTCAACGATAGCCTTGCCGTTCCAATGCATTACAAGTCTGGGATCCGCCTGAACCTTTGCTACGACTGTAGCTTCAAGGTTTTCGCTGTCAGCAAGTTTACAGAAGCGCTCAACGTCCTTTGCTTCAACTACAACAGCCATTCTTTCCTGAGACTCGGAGATAGCGAGCTCTGTACCGTCAAGACCGTCATACTTCTTGGGAACTGCATTAAGATCAATTACAAGACCGTCAGCAAGCTCGCCGATAGCAACAGAAACACCGCCTGCACCGAAGTCGTTACAACGCTTGATAAGCTGAGAAGCCTCTTTGTTTCTGAAGAGTCTCTGGAGCTTTCTTTCCTCGGGTGCGTTACCCTTCTGAACCTCTGCTCCGCAGGATTCAAGAGACTGGAGATTGTGGGACTTGGAGGAGCCTGTAGCGCCGCCGCAGCCGTCACGGCCTGTTCTGCCGCCGAGGAGAACTACGATATCGCCGTCCTCGGGTCTTTCACGGCGTACGTTTTCAGCGGGAGCAGCTGCGATTACCGCACCGATTTCCATACGCTTAGCCGCATAGCCGTCATGGTATATTTCATCTACCTGACCGGTTGCAAGACCGATCTGGTTACCGTAGGAGGAATAGCCTGCCGCCGCTGTTGTAACCAGCTTACGCTGAGGAAGCTTGCCCTCCATAGTCTCGGAGATGGGCTTGGTGGGGTCTGCCGCACCCGTTACACGCATAGCGGCATATACATAGCTACGACCGGACAGGGGGTCACGGATAGCACCGCCGATACATGTAGCGGCACCGCCGAAGGGTTCAATCTCGGTGGGATGGTTATGTGTTTCGTTCTTGAAGAGAAGCAGCCACTTTTCAGTCTTGCCGTCATGCTCTACATCAATTTTAACCGTACAAGCGTTGATCTCCTCGGATTCGTCCAGCTTTTCGAGCTTGCCTTCCTTCTTAAGGTATCTTACCGCAAGGGTCGCGATATCCATAAGGCAAACGGGTTTTGTTCTGCCAAGCTCTTTACGTGTGTTGATATAATCGTTATATGCTTCTTCAAGGAGCTTGTCCTCAAAGGTTACGTTGTCGATCTCTGTTAAGAAGGTGGTGTGTCTGCAGTGGTCGGACCAGTATGTATCGATCATACGGATCTCTGTGATGGTGGGGTTACGACCCTCTGTTCTGAAATAGTCACGGCAGAAACGGATGTCATCTAAGTCCATTGCAAGACCGAGCTTAGCCATAAGCTCAGAAAGGGACTTGTCGCACATGTCGATAAAGCCTTCAACTGTTGCAACCTCTGTGGGGATCTCATAATTAACCTTGAGGGTCTCGGGCATGTCAAGAGCAGCCTCACGAGCCTCTACGGGGTTGATAACATATTTCTTGATCTTTGCTACGTCATCTTCGGTAAGTGTACCCTCGAGAGCATAAACTCTTGCGGTACGGATAAGGGGTCTCTCACCCTGAGAGATGATCTGGATACACTGAGCAGCAGAGTCTGCACGCTGGTCGTACTGACCGGGCAGATACTCGGTAGCAAATACTACACCGTCCATCTCGGGAAGAGTCTCAAAGGTATCGTCAAGCTGGGGCTCGGAGAATACGGTATTAACCGCATAATCAAAGAGATCCTTTTCGATACCCTCGCAGTCATATCTGTTAAAAAGTCTTACCTTGGTAAGACCCTCGATACCCAAAAGCGACTTTGCATCAGAGAGAAGGGCTCTTGCCTCGTTGTCAAGACCTGTTTTCTTTTCTACGTAAATTCTAAATACCATTTTTGTCACCTTATTTTAAAGCATCTAATGCTCTTTTACCTATATCGCTTCTGCGATATGCGTTTTCAAAATGAACCTTGTCGGAATATTTGTATGCTTCCTTAACTGCCTCTTCAAGGGTGTCGCCGATAGCAACAACGCCAAGCACACGTCCGCCGCCGGTAACTACCTTACCGTCAGCAAACTTAGCACCTGCTACATATACCTCACGGTCAGCTTCTCTTTCGGGAAGTGTGATCTCAAAGCCGGTGTCATACTTTCCGGGATAACCGTTACTTGCCATAACAACACAGCAAGCGGATGCATCCTTGATCTTTATCATGTCGGATGTAAGTGTACCCTCGCGACAAGCCTTCATAACAGAGAGAAGGTCGCAGTCAAGAAGGGGAAGAACTACCTGAGTTTCCGGGGCACCGAAGCGGCAGTTATACTCAATAACCTTGGGACCGTCCTTTGTAATCATAAGACCGAAGTAGAGACAACCCTTAAATGCTCTGCCTTCCTTTGCCATAGCATCAACTGTGGGCAGGAAGATCTTTTCCATACATTCTTTAGCTACAGCATCTGTATAGTAAGGGTTGGGAGCGATAGTACCCATACCGCCTGTGTTAAGACCATGATCGTTATCAAGGGCACGCTTGTGGTCCATAGAAGAAACCATGGGAACAACGGTTTTGCCGTCAACAAAGGAAAGAACGGATACCTCGGGACCTTCAAGGAACTCTTCGATTACGATAGAGCTTCCGCTCTCGCCGAATACCTTGTCCTCCATAGCCGCTTTGATTGCATCAACTGCCTCCTCACGGGTCATAGCGATAACAACGCCCTTGCCCAAAGCCAAGCCGTCAGCCTTGATAACTGTAGGGATGGGAGCAGTCTTGATATACTCAAGAGCCGCTGCGGCATCGTCAAATACCTCATAGATAGCGGTGGGAATGCCGTATTTCTTCATAAGGTTTTTGGAGAATACCTTTGAACCCTCGATGATCGCTGCAGCCTTGTTGGGACCAAAGCAGGGAACACCAACTGCCTCAAGAGCATCTACACAGCCCAGCACCAGAGGATCGTCGGGTGCTACAACTGCAAAATCTATCTTGTTATCAAGTGCAAACTTAACGATATTGTCTATGTCCTTTGCACCGATAGCTACAAGCTCGGCATCAGCTGCCATACCTGCATTACCGGGGAGGGCATATATCTTTTCTATTGTGGAATTTTCTTTTAATTTCTTTATGATCGCATGCTCGCGGCCACCGCCGCCAACAACTATTATTTTCATATTACTACCTCTTGTTCAGTGTGAATGAAATGACATCAATGATATCATGAAATGGCTTTGCCATGAAATGCTTTGTGGCATGAAATGAAAGTCTTTGACTTTCATTAAGGAAACTTTTTGTCTATGGACAAAAAGAAATTTAATTGAATTTGATTTTTGCCATAGCAAAAATCTTCCTTAATGCATCTTTGATGCATTTCATGACAGAAAATCTGTTATTTCATGATACGAAGTATCATTTCATGAAGCCAGAGGCTTCATTTCATGTCCGAAGGACTAATTAATGATGGAATAAACGCATTCCGGTAAATGCCATTGCCATACCGTACTTGTCGCAGCACTCGATAACGATATCGTCGCGGATAGATCCACCGGGCTCTGCGATATACTTAACACCGGACTTCTTTGCGCGCTCGATATTGTCGCTAAAGGGGAAGAATGCGTCAGATCCGAGAGCTACACCGTCGATGGTATCGAGATAAGCTCTGATCTCTTCATCGGTCAGAGGCTCAGGCTGCTCGGTAAAG
>JAZNKU010000098.1:0-3645 GCA_045578685.1 Eubacteriales bacterium | reverse complement strand
GCGTTGCAGAATGCGGAAATAGAATTGAAAACAGATATCCATATACCGCGCAGACCGAATTCCGGTACGAAGACCGTCATATAAAGAAGAGCGCCTGCACCCTCAACAACTAAAGTGCCGATAATGACCTTTTTGACGAAGCGGATAAGGCCCGAAAGGTTGTTTAGATTAAAAGAATCCTGTATGAGAAGTCTGTCCCCGATGCTCATTTTCTTTTGTAAAAATATCATAAGACCTGAAAGCACCGTAACAACCCCAAGTCCGCCTATTTGAATAAGCAGGAGGATAACGACTTGACCGAAAGCACTCCATGCAGTAGCCGTAGGAAGAGTAACGAGACCCGTAACGCAGGTTGCCGTGGTAGCGGTGAAGAGTGCATCGGTGTATGAAACGGCTTGTCCGTCCTTTGAGCTTATTGGAAGAGCTAAAAGAAGACTTCCTATGAGGACAACAGCCAAAAATCCAAGCATTATGATATGAGTTGTAGACAGAAAAACACGTCGTTTGTTCATGTAAATAACCATACCTTGTTATATATTTTTAGATATTTTAACACAAAACCCACCAAGTGTCAATTGAAAGGCTTGTGTAAAAATCATAAAATGCTATTGAAATAAATATAATTGTATGTTATTCTAATCATATAGTGATAAAGAAAGGAACGGCAAAAATGAAAAAAATAATATCTTCAATTCTGTTTGTCGCTATGCTCCTTTCATCCTTGACATACCCGTTGTATGCCCTCGACCTGCCATTGGTGCAGAGCTTTGAGATGGATGAAACCTATATTATGGGAGATGCAAACCGCGATAAAAGCGTAGACGGAAAGGATGCTCTTATCCTGAAGTCCACCGTAGCGGGAGTAGGCGAGTATGAGGTAAGCGATGATGCTACGGACTTTGATGCAGACAGCACGCTTTCCGCAAAGGACTCCTATTCCTTGAAGCTCCTTCTTTCCGGAGAGAAAACAAGTGCTGATTTTGAAAACGGATATCAGCTCTATAGCCTCACCATTGGCGGAAACGATATCAGAGATTACTGTATCGTGCTTCCCGAGGGAACAAGCGAGGACTCAAATATCCAGTTTGCATATCTTAATCTTATGCAGTATATCGAAAAGGCAACGGGATATAGAATACCTATGGTCTACGGTACTGCAACAACAGAAAAGGCGATCTACTTTAACCACGTAGACCTCTGGAGTGAATACGGACAGACTCTTGGCGTTGAGGGCTTCAAGTATGAGGTCAAGGACGGAAATCTCAGCATCTGGGGAACCTACCGCGGAAACGGATATGCCGTATTTGAGATCCTCGAGCAGTACGTTGGCATCCGCTTTATCTCAAATTCCGCAACCTTTATCTTCAAGGAAAGAACTGCGGATATCCCCGAGGGACTTTCCGTTGAGATAGTACCTAAGATCACATTCCGCTATGCAGGTCAGACCTATGGCGGAGGAGATAGCGTTAAGTATCACTATTATCCCCATAGACTTAACGGTTCTCAGCTTTATCAGTACGATTCCCCCTTCTATGGCACAAAGACAGGTCCCGAGTTCATCAATGCCCACTCCTTCGGCTATTATTGGGCAATGGGAACTGGTACTATGCCCGATGAAAGCTTCGGAACTCTTTCCGAGCGCTATCAGCAGAAGCACGACTCGGGAATCCTCGTTGATGAATATGAGTGGAACCCTTGTGCCACAAGCCAGAAGGAATATGATACAATCTTTTCGGGTCTCATCGATACTACCCTTATGGTAATGTCCTGGGGAAGAGTATACCGCTTTGAGGAGGACCTGAGCGCAATGTCCTTCTCTATCTGCGATAACCAGAATTACTGTACCTGCCGAAACTGCAGAAAGATCGCAGTAACACAGAAGGAAGGATATTCGGGTCTTTACGTTCAGATGACCAATAAAGCCTGCGATGATGTGCAGGATTATTTCCCCGGATGTAAGCTTTATATGATCCTTTACGATCATACCATTCCCGCAACCATAAAGCCCCATGATAAGATAATCCTTATGTATTGCGGAACAGGATGCGATAACCATATTCTCGGACGTGATACCTGCTATGAGAAAGGCGGTCAGTTAAACGGCTCAAGCAATAAAACCGACCTGACAGCACTCCCCGCATGGGGTGAGCTCTGTAAGGAAACCGGAGCTGAGATATGGTTCTGGGTGTATGCCGTTACATATCACTACTATATGACAGGCTGCCCTAATATCCCCAATATCTATTATAACCTTAAATGGATGATTGAAAACGCAAACGTAACGGGCGTATATTACGAGGGCGGCGGACGCACCTATAACTTTGAAACTCTCAAATCATACCTTGCAGTAAGAATGATGTGGGAGCCCGATATGAGCTATGAGAAGTTTGTGAGCTACGCTAAGGAATACCTTTATATGTGGTACGGCGAGGGCTACGAGGAGCTTTGGGAGTATATCGAGATGCAGACCGAGGCAGGAGACCGGTGCGGAACCTGCTTTATCAATAACTTTGACCGTCCCGGCGATATGTACTCATACGAGTATCTTGCAGAGAACTATGAGTATATGAGAGGGCTTCTTGAAACAGCCCACGCCAAGGCAAAGAACCATACTCAGAAAACAAGAGTTGAAACTCTCCTCGTAACCTGTGACTTTATGGGACTTTCAAGCCTCCATACAGAGTGGTACCTTGAAGGAACCGAGGAAACAAAGCAGCTTTATATGGATAAATATCTTTGGATGCATCATTATATCAAGACCCACGGTATGAGGATCTTCTCGGGATCGGTCTACGAATTCCCCGAGGAAGTCATCTACGACGTAAACCCCATGACCCAATTCTATGAGCACGGCTCAAGAAGGCAGGGAATATATCCGTAATAAAAAACTCCCTTCGGGGAGTTTTTTAGATATGAGATAAAAGAGAAGGGATAAGAGAAAAAGTAAAAAACCTGATGTGCGAAAGCACATCAGGTTTAAATTTTCAATTAAAATTAACCTGCGATCTCGTCAACGAGAGCCATCATTTCCTTGAAGTAGTTCTGCTTCTTTTCAACAGTAGCCATAATAACTGCCTGCTCCTCTGCGGAGTACTTCTCGATCTCCTCAGGCTTTGCCTTACCCTTGTAGATACGGTCAGCAGTCTGAGCGAAGTTGATGTCGAGGCAAACGATCTCGCCTGCCTGCTCGCAAACTACGATGTTGGACTTGCCGTCAAGAAGCTCCTTAACAGCTCTGGAGCCCATCTTAGCTGCAGTAACTCTGTCGCGGAGAGTAGGATCGCCGCCGCGAACAACGTGAGCAAGACGAGCAAACTTTGTCTCAACGCCTGTCTTTTCCTGAATACGCTTAGCGAATGCAGGATCAGCGTAGTCGGGAATAAGCTCGGATACAACAACGATAAATCCGCGCTGACCCTCTGCCTTGTGAGCGTTGATCTTTGCGATGATAGCATCCTCCTCGATGGGAGTTTCTGCGATAACACAGCCAACAGCGCCTGTAGCGATAGCAGTCTGAACAGCGATACCGCCTGCATGGTTACCCATAACCTCAACCACGTTGCAACGAGCGTGAGACTCGCATGTGTCGCGGAGTCTGTCGATCATCTGGATAACAGTATTCATAGCTGTATCGTAGCCGATAGC
>JAZNKU010000097.1:0-3480 GCA_045578685.1 Eubacteriales bacterium | reverse complement strand
AATTATAATGAATTTATCACAAAATATGATTTGAAATTAAATAAACAACAATATGATGCGGTACAGAATGTAAAAGGCAATGTTTTACTTTTAGCGGTGCCCGGAAGCGGCAAGACCACGGTGCTTGTCAGCCGTCTCGGGTATATGATATACGGCTGCGGTATAGAGCCCGAGAGTATATTGACGATGACATATACCGTATCGGCAACTCACGATATGAAGAATCGTTTTATCAGTTTTTTCGGTAATGAATTCGCTGAGCGATTGGAGTTTCGAACCATAAACGGTGTATGTCAGCGTATTATCGGTATGTATGAGCGTTATAACGGAACACGGGCGTTCGACATTCTGTCAAACGAGGGTGAGATAAACCGCATCATATCAAAAATATATCAGGCAGTTGAGGAGTGCTTTCCTGCGGAGAGTGATATCAAGGCGGTGCGTGCATACATAACCTATGCCAAAAATATGATGCTTACCGATACCGAGATATCCGAGCTTGACGATACTGTTGATCTTTTGGCTATCTATAAACAGTATAACGATACCTTAAGGTCAAAGGGAGTTATGGACTATGATGACCAGATGGTATATGCATACCGTATACTTAAGCGCTATCCCGATATACTCGGAGCGGTACGTGATAAGTACAGATACATATGTGTTGACGAAGCACAGGATACCTCAAAGATCCAGCACGAAATAATCAAGCTGATATCCTCGGGTAACCTCTTTATGGTAGGGGATGAGGATCAGAGTATTTACGGCTTTCGTGCTGCATATCCCGAGGCACTTCTGTCCTTTGAAAAGGATCATAAGAAAGCAAAAATACTCTTAATGGAAGACAACAACCGCTCGGACGCCAATATAGTCAACCACGCTGACCGCTTTATACAGAGAAACAAATACCGCCATAAGAAGACGATGAAGCCGACCCGTAGGGCTATTACAGCGGTAAAACAACTAAATTCAACATCACGGCTGAGCCAGTACGGTTATCTTCTTAAGGTAGCGCTGAACCCGGAGCGTGAAACCGCAATACTCTACCGTGACAACGAATCTATGCTGCCGCTTGTAGATCTCTTTGAGCGTAACGGTATTGAATACCGTACAAGAGCCGCAGACCTGACCTTTTTCAGTCATAAGGTTACCTCTGACATAAGGGATATAATAGCTTTTGCATATGACCCCGCAGATTCAGAGATCTTTATGCGGATATATTATAAGCTCTCGAGCTATCTGACCAAGGATAACGCCAAGCGCGCCCTGTGAGATAGCGGTACAAAAGCGTATAGACATCCTATCTGCTGCAGAGTATCTGCCCTTACATCAGGGCACGAGAAAATCGGTAAAGGCTCTTTCTACCCATTTTCAAAATATGAGGGCAGAGAAGGCAGGTAACGCTGTCTACCGTATAAAGAATTATATGGGTTACGGTGATTACCTTGACCGTATGAATATAAGGGACAATAAGCTCTCGATTCTTGAAGCTATCGGACAGAAGATATCTTCTCCCCGTGAACTTATCTCAAGGCTGGACGAGCTTGAGAATATACTTTCCGAAAGAAATAATACAGAAAGTAAGATAATACTTTCCACTATCCATTCAGCAAAGGGACTTGAATATGATACGGTATATCTCATAGATGTCTGTGACGGCATATTTCCGGAAAGTGTTATCACCAACTACCGTAACGCAGATGAAGAGGATATAAAGGCATACGAGGAAGAGAGACGGCTCTTTTACGTGGGAGTGACAAGAGCGAAGAACAGGCTCAATATATTCAGCTATTCCACCTCACCCTCAACCTTTACAGAAGAGTTTTTTGAAAATGAAGAGGTCAAACGCGATAAATATACCGCCTATGAGACAGGAGCTACCATACATCACCGTGCCTTTGGCAGAGGAAGGATACTTTCCCGTGACGGCGAGCTTATCTCGGTTCGCTTTGATAACGGAGATATCAAGAAGCTTTCCCTTGGTATACTTATCGAAAACTGTTTGATATAGGAGAAAGAAATGAAGGACGAATGTCTAATATGCTCAGCACCCCTTGAATATCTTGAAGTTGATATCGAGATGGAGTGCGAAATATGTCACAAAAAGGAATTATCAAAGACAAGATGTACTAAGGGTCATTACGTCTGTAACGAGTGTCATACCAAGGGCATAGATGCTATAATCGGCGTATGTCTATCAGAGAAGGGAAGAGATCCCTATAAAATTATAAATAAGCTGATGAATCTTGACTTCTGCCATATGCACGGCCCCGAGCATCATATTATGGTGGGCGCGAGCTTACTTACTGCCTACAAGAACTCAGGCGGTGAGCTCGACCTTGAAAAAGCACTTATCGAAATGCAATCAAGAGGTAAAAAGGTACCGGGCGGTGCCTGCGGCTTCTGGGGAGCCTGCGGAGCAGGGGTAAGTGCGGGAATGTATATGTCTGTAGCTACAGGCTCAACACCGCTGAAAAACAGGGAATGGGCTCTGTCCAATCTTATGACCTCAAGGGTATTATCAGCGCTTTCAGAGATTGGCGGTCCCCGTTGCTGCAAGCGGAATTCATATATTGCCATAAGAGAAGCAATAAAGCTGACAAAAGAAGAGCTTGGGGTGGAGATGGATTCCTACGAGGTATACTGCTCTAACAGTCATAAAAATAACCAATGTATCGGCACACGCTGCCCCTTCTATAAAAAGAAGATAGCCTTTATCTGTGTACATAACTCCTGCCGAAGCCAGATAGCCGAGGCATTGGGCAAGCATTTCTTAGGTGACAGATATGAGTTCTATTCTGCAGGAACCGAGACAAAGCCAGTGATAAACGGGGATGCCGTAAGGCTCGTCAAAAGCCTATACGGTATAGATATGTTATCACAAAACAGTAAGACTGCAGATGATATCCCAACACCCGATATCGCAATATCTATGGGCTGTGACGTAGGCTGTCCCTATATAGGTAGAGCCTTTGACGATGATTGGGGACTACCGGACCCTACAGGTAAGAGCGACGAAGAGTTTATCAAAGTGATTAAAGAGATCGAAAACAAGATTAAGGATAAATCAACTTTTGCTATATAACCACTTGAGCAATTCGTTATTGACTGATATTTACTTATATGGTTGATCTATAGATAGGTGTTCGCAATCTTTTTTCCGTGAAAAAATTGAAGAAGTAATATATTATAATAATCGAAGAGATATACAGTAGATGAGGTGATTGATATAAACTCATTAGAACAACTCAGTTATCTTATTGAGCATTATTCAAAGGGTGAATATACGGCTTGGGATTTTTCGTCTCAGTTTACAAATATATATTATATCAATCACGATGAAAGCTTGAGCGAAGAATACAAGGAATATTATTTACCTCTTGCTGAATGTTGTAAGATGTTTTCTCCCTACAGTGAAGATCTTAATTTACCCGATTCGCCATTCAAAAATAAAGAAGAACTTGATGAGATTGTTAGGGA
>JAZNKU010000096.1:0-1589 GCA_045578685.1 Eubacteriales bacterium | reverse complement strand
AGGTTTGCGTAGTATGTAATACCAAGGAGGGCTCTGCTCTCGGTCACACCACCACAACAGGCACCTGCGGCCGCTGCGGCAAGGTGTTCAGCGTTTCCGACTACGATAAGATAGTAAATCTTCTCAAGTCCAAGGGTGAGTATGATTCCGAATTCAATTGTTATATGCTCTTATATATGGATTCTAACGGTGGAACTGCTATCTGTTATTACGTGGATGAGGGAAGTATTACTATAGAAAACGCCCGTTTGATCGGAAGTAAGGGCAATACTGATGTGACTATGCTTGAGATAAACAAGAACGGAACCGTATACGAGTATCTTTATATGTTCACCGATAATGGAGAGTATATATTTGCAGGTTATGGTATGTTAGACGCCGCTACCTTTACCAAGAACACCAAGGAAGGCTTTAGTGATTACGAGGGTACACTTAAGAACACCTATACCGACTATATGAACTCCGGTCTCAGAGAATGTCTCAACGATGTGAATAAGATCCTCATTCCCTACGGCTACAGCGTAAAGCAGCTTGGCTTCAAGGCATATTAATTAAAATGAACAAGGCTCGTTTAGAGCCTTGTTCTTCTGTAACTGCTTGTATTTAAAAAATATTAGTGTTATAATAAAACAAAAATATTTAAAGGAGACAAACAAATGAAAAAATTTATCAGTCTTTTGTTGGTTTTAGCAACGGTGCTGTCCTGCTTTATGCTGACGGTATCTGCAGACGATCTGATCGTATCCGACGAGGGACGCCTTCCCTTTGAGGACGTAAAGGACAACCACTGGTTCTATCAGGCGGTAAGCTTCTGCTATGCCAACAATATCATCAAGGGCATGAGCGAAACCACCTTCGGCTGGAACGGTAACCTTACCCGTGCTCAGTTTGTACAGATGCTTGCTACCATTGACGGTGCAGATCTGACACAGTATCAGGTAACCAAATTCGAGGACGTTAAGTCCACGCATTGGTATTACGGTGCGGTTGCATGGGCATACAGTGAGGGTATTACAAGCGGTGTTACCGAAACTAAGTTTGTGCCTAATCAGGCTGTTACCCGTGAACAGATTGCTCGATTTATGATGCAATATATGGAAAATAAGTATACCGTAGAGGTTGTGGATAGCTGTCTTGATAGTTATGTGGATCTTAATAAAGTATCAGCTTGGGCACTTGACTGTATGAAGTACGTTGTATCTGCAGAGCTTATAAGCGGTATGACGGTTGACGGCACTACCCGTCTTGCTCCCAAAAATATGACCACCCGTGCACAGGCAGCGGTAATCATGCGCAGCTTTATGCTTAACTATTATTACGGCGAATGCGAGCACGAGTTTACCGAGGCTACCTGTACCGAGTCTGCCGTTTGCGGCAAGTGCGGTCTTGTAGACGATCTTCCCATGGGACATTTCCTTACCGCTTACGACTGTGTAACAGGCGGTAAGTGTATCGTTTGTGAGGAAGAGGTCGAGCCCAGTAAGACTATCCACGATTTTGCCCCCGCTACCTGTGCCAAGGCCCGCACCTGTACTCTCTGCGGCGCAACAAAAATATCATGCTCATTGCACCAGTCGAACAGGGCATCC
>JAZNKU010000095.1:0-3779 GCA_045578685.1 Eubacteriales bacterium | reverse complement strand
GATCAAAGCCTTTGAGCAGTATTGGTTTCCGAAGAGTTTGGGGGTTTTATCGCTATTGAGAGTGCATACGAGCTTGCCGCCTCTCTCCTCGCCCTGAAAATAGTTATCGGGATTCTCAAAACCAGCGATGAACTCGCCCACTATTTTTGAATTACTGTTTGGAAGTGACGCGGGTGCTGTGCTTGAACTGAAAGCAAGCACGCTTCCGTCTTTTTTGTCATCAGGCACTGTTGTTTCCTCCGCGGTTTGTTCGGGAATTGTTGCTGTAGTTTCCTCTGCTGTTGTTGCCGGAGATGTCTCTGGTCGTTCTTCATTTGATAGGTTATCGGATGACTCTTCCGGCAGAACCGCTGGAGTGCATCCAAAAAGCCCAAACATAATTGAAGAACAGAGAATGATTGCTAAAAATCTTTTAAGCATAATACGATCTCCTTATATGTAAAAATCGTCTTGCGTAAGATCTTACGCAAGACGATTCTTTCCTCTGCGGAAGCGATACAACGATCGCTTCCGCAATGATAGGAAATAGGTGTGTTGAATAGCTTCGATTAATCTGCGGTAAGTCCGGAACGCTCAATACCCTGTACCAGGAAGTTCTGGCAGAAGAGGTACATGATAACCAGCGGAAGGATGATGAGCAATCCGCAGGTGTTTCTGATTGCCGAGTAGTAGAGATTCTGACCGGGATAGTCTGTCTCAAGCGACGAGGGAATGTCTACAACGTCGGGCATGAGCACCGTCTTGTTAGTCGTGAAGAAGAGCGTGGTGTAGAAGTCATCGGTCCACTGCCAAGAGAAGGCGAAGAGGAATACGGTGATCATCATCGGCACCGACAGAGGCAGAATGATCTGCAGGAAGGTACGGCCTGTACCCGAACCGTCGATGTATGCCGACTCTTCAAGCTCGTTCGGAACGCCCATGAAGAACTGACGAAGCATGAATACGTAAAGACCGTTCTTAAATCCAAGTCCGGTGAGGGAGAGGATGATGAGAGGCCAATACGAGTTGTTAAGGTTGAATGCGCCGTCCTCAACTACTGCCTGAAGAACCTTGCTGGTGGGCTCAGCTCCGAAGATGTTGATATTCGCAAGAATATCGTTGAGGAATCCGATCTCGCCGACCGTTGCATTACCCGAGAGGAACTTGATGATTCCGAAGATATCGAAATAACGGAAGTTCATAAACATCGAGTACTGAATAGTCTGGTGAGGAACGACCATCGTGAAGATAACCGCCATAAACACAAGGTTTGCACCCTTGAACTTAAACTTTGCAAGTCCGTATGCTACAAGACAGCAAACGAAGGTCTGGATAAGCGCGGTCGATCCGGCAAGGAGAAGTGTATTTCCGAATGCCGTGAAATATTCATTCTCAAGGAGAATGAACTTATACATGTCGATTGAGAATTCCTTGGGGATAAGCATGACCGTTACGTCAACAAAGTCATTTTTACCCATGAAGGAACCTGCGATCTGTGTGAAGAAGGGATAAAGTACGATATAAGCAATACCGAGAAGCAGTACGAAGCGGACGATATACCAAATCACACCGCCGACGAAAGCCATATTGATGAACTTCGCCTTGAGTCTTTCCTTAAGCGGGGTACGCTCAAATTCAACTCTGATCTTATTTTTGGTCTCCTTAGTGATCTGAGGAGCACTTGTCTGTTGTGCGTTCATTGAAATATCCTCCTTTCCTTAGTCCTTCTTCTGATAGAATACGAATGCAGATGCGATACCTGCTACCGCAGCTACTATGAGAATTACGATCAAGAAGTACATCCAGGACATTGCAGAGGAAATTTCCTTACCGCCGCTTGCCTGAGTATAAACTCTATCGATAAATACCATAACCGTATTCTGGTCTGTAGTGAACGAGTCGATGATCGTGTAAACCGCGTTAACCAGGATCATCGGGCTTATCATCGGGAAGGTGATCTTCCAGAAGGTTTCCCAACCGGTTGCACCGTCTATCGAGCAAGACTCATAGATCGCGGGAGAGATCGACTGAAGACCTGCAAGGAAGATAAGCATCTGTACGCCCGAACGGTTTACGATATCATAAATGTTGTTGATCATTGTAGCAACGTATTCAACAAGCTCGGTACCAACCTTCATGTTGGCAAAGAGTGCCTGAATATCGATTGCGGATACGATCTCTGCTGCGGTACTTGTTTCGGTACCGTTTTCCATACCCTCTTCGCCCATATCGTCGATGATGTTCTGCGACGCGATGGACTCCATAAGACCCGTGGAAATAATAACGGGAACGAAGAGGATCGCACGGAACGCTGCACGACCTGCCATCTTCTGGTTAAGAAGGACAGCCATGAAGAGCGAGAACAGGATGATCGCGGGAATGTCGAACGCCAGCTCCTTAATACCCGTTACAAGGGTCTTAACGAAGTCGGGGTTGACGAAGAGAGCTTCCATATAGTTCGTAAAGCCTACGAACTCGGAGATCTGTCCCTCACCGGGAACGATCTGTACTCGGCAGAAGCTGAATACGATCGAATCCCAGATCATAGGAAGGTAGATGGCGATAAAGCCAAAGAGGAAAGGCAGTACAAAGAAATAACCTGCGCGAGCTTTACGTCTGTCAAGAGAAGCACCGCTGCGGCGCTTTTTGGGAGCCTTGGCCTTCTGCTCGCTGACAACGTTATTAAGTTTCATTTCGTTAGTCATTTTCTCCGCCTCCTTTAGTTAATTTTTGCAAATGTGAAGCTTTCGGGCTCCTGGCCGGAAACGACCTTGATGCCACCGTAAGTTTCAAGTGTGTAGGTTGTGCCGTTAAACTCAACGGTTACTGCGTAATCGTTGTAGTTGAGAAGGAAGAATGTTCCGTTTTCAAACTCAAGGTAAACGATGCTTCCGCTGTCGTCTGTGTACTTGGTGTACTCATACTCGGGAATCTCTTCCTCTGTCTCTTCTTCGGTCTCCTCTTCAACGATCTCAGGCTCGTGGAGAACGAGAGAACCGTCAGCCTTAACCTCAACACGGAGTGCGGAGAGCTTAAGATCTGTATCGGTGTTGGGGATAACCGTCTTAGCAAGTGTGAGAGTGTCGATGAACTTAGCGAGAGCAAGATCTACAACTGCGTTGCCTTCCTGGGTGTTCTTAACGGTATCGTTATAAACGTTCTCGAGAGAACCGAGGAATACTTCGTTGTAAACGCCCTTGAATTCTGCGGAGTTGTAATAAGCCTTGGCAATGTCAGAATTCTTGAGTGCCTTGTTGAGAGTGTCAACCTGAGTATTGAACGACTTGAAGAGAGTGTTAATGCTGGTGACCTGGCTCTTTACATAATTGAATGCGGTGTTGAAATTCTTAACAGCTGCCTGATACTCGATAAGGATGTTGGGGTTGGACGCCATTGCGGCATTGTAAGCCTCAAGCACCTTAGCGTAGCTGTCTACGCCCTCGAATGCCTTCGCTGCTGCAAGATTTGCTGCAGCCTCATCAGCAGCTGCCTGGGAGGTGATAACGCCTGCCTCTGCAGCTACGAGCTGTGCGAGTGTATTCTTAAGATCGTTGTTATCGATCAGGAACTGACCTCTCTGCTTGGTGAGATCGTTCTTAGCCTGGGAAAGTGCAGTGTACTCGGCACCGAGCTTGCCGCTCTTTCCGTTCTTGTAGTTGTTAACTGCGGTTTCAGCAGTCTTGAGTGCAGTTTCAGCAGCCTTGTACTCATCAGAGTTCTTGCAAGTCTTCTGCCACTTGGAGATGTAATCGTTAAGGATATAACCTGCGCCCTTTACAAGACCAAGTCGGATCGTAGCC
>JAZNKU010000094.1:0-3029 GCA_045578685.1 Eubacteriales bacterium | reverse complement strand
AATTATTGTATGCACGCTTCTGTCGGAAAGAGTCTTATTCATCTTACTTTTAAGCTTACCGTCTGTAAGCTCTGCATATGCCTCGTTAAGTCCTGTCGGGATTGTAAGATCCCAGCCTGCCGCCTTCATCTCGTCAATGTTAGCGTAGTCAAACTGCTCATCTATAACCACTACAGGCTCAGCCGCATATACAACAGCACCTGAAAGGAGCATACTTGCCGAAAGAATTGCCGATATTAGTTTTTTCATGTTGTATGTACCTCCTTTATTGCTGTACTGTTATGATTGTTGTAATTAATGAATTCTTCTTGGCAATGAATATATTATCCGCATCCTCTGCAAACTCGTTAAAGGGGGCAGTGTCCCGGATTTCTATCGCCTGAATTGTCTTGTTGCGGTTGTCAAGTCGGTACATCTTGGGCGTTGCTGTGTTTTCCACTATGAAATCAACTCTGTCTGTACCCTTGCCCGAAAGACTTACTCCGAAGGAGTTTATTTCGGTATTTGTCATCTCCGACAGCTCTCGTCTGCCTACTGTATAGAGTGTGCCGAATATCTTCTCCTCTGACCCTCTCTTGTCTGTATGGAAGGTGGCTGCATTGCCGCCGAGACTTGCTACATATTCAATATTGTCGATAAGTCCAAGGGCGTTGGTTGAATAATAGATTACATCTCCGAACTTTAATTTTGATGCGATTTCTCTTACTGCATCATTGTCGCACACATAAAGCACCTGATTCTTTCCGTTAAACCACAGGCTTATCTCATACAAAAGCTCGCCCTCTGCTTCGTCGTATACATTCTTGAGCTTTTCTACAAGTGCTCCCTTTGTGCTCTTTGTGATTACTCCTGCAGTATCTATTACCATATCCTCTACGATAACAACTGCCTTGGCTACCTTTGTATCCTCGTCTATATCATAGCCTACAATCTCATACTTCTGTCCGTTTTTAAGGTCTATTGTTGTGAAATAGTCCTCATTTCTTGCATCTGCATCCTCGGGGCGGCAGATGATTTTTGTGTTATCATCTATATAGAAAAGTCCGCCGAAGGAGCTGATGTCTGCATTGAAGCTCTTTTCCTTGTCGTTCATATCACTTGTAAGGATTTCGATATTATATATATTTCCTGCTTCGTCTATCTTATAGGAAACAGCCTTACCCTCTGCCTTTGTAAGCTCTGTAAAGTCCTCTATCTTTTTATCGTTAAGCTTTACTGTGGCTGCAAAATTAACGCTCTTAAAGTCTGCATTTCCGATTATGTACTCAGGTCTTGCGTACTTGTCGGAATTTTCCTTAATTGTACGCACTCCCCCCGAGATAAGCTTCAGCCAGCCGCCGTCCTCTGTTTCATTGATTGCAACTCTTGTTACATAGCCGTAGCTTCTTGAATCTAAGGTTTCCTCAAAGCCGATTATGTTGCCAAATGCATCAATTATGTAGTTTGCATACATTCCAAGAGTGAATTCTACTATAGGATAGCCCTCATCATCCTTTACAATGCGGTATACCTTATCGTCAAAGAATACATAGTCCTCGTCAAAGCCTGTAGGTGCCATATAGGGTCTTTCGTTGTTTACAATGATATTTACGTACTTCTCTGTTCTGTCTCCTATTACAGTAACAGAATCATACTTTGCAATATCTCCGATTCCGATAGGCTGTCCGTCCTTATTTACAAGGAAGCACTCATAGTCCTCATCATTGCTTGTTGTTCTTACAACGCTTCTTCCCTGATAGGTATAGCCGTCCATAAGATAGATTGCACCCAAAGATACGCTTATATCCTTTACAACAAAGCTTTCATATTCCGATATGATAACAACATCTATTTTATTGTCCTCATCATTGTCTATAAGGGTATAGCTTCCGTTTGTAATCAGCATATCCTCATAGGAAAAGCCCGATGCCTCGTAGTTGTTGTATACATATCTTACAGAATCGGAAAATCTTACGGTTTTTGCACTTGAATCCTTTTCGTATCTTAAGCCGTCTGCATCTATTCTTATAACAAGCTCTGCATCAACACTGTATTCTGTGTTATTATTGGCATATACAAATCTTACAGTGGGGCGGTCGTTTATATCATACACCGCATAGTCGATATTTCTTCCTATATAAGGTGTTATATCAAGCTCACCGTCATAGTTATAGCTTACAGAATCTATTACTATATATCCCTCATCGCAGGGCTTATCACCGTTTATATTGGCACGGTAGGTTGCCTCTAATACGCCGTAGGATAAAAGCATTTCCTTCTCTTCAAGATACCATTCAAGAAGAGTTTCATCACTCATTTTAAAGCCCATATCGGCGGAGTATACAGCCTCAAGCATTTTCATATCAAGGGCATTGCAGACCATCTTTGCAGCTTCAAGTCTTGTTATTTCTGCTGCATTTTTAACGCCTACACCCTTTATGATATTTGATGCTGCACTCTTATATGCACCTGTACCCTCTGCATCACGATATCCAAGCACATTTAAAAGTGCTTTTTGAAATTCCTCTGCTGAAACAGGGCGAAGGGGATAGAAATATCCGTCATTAAGAGACAAAAAGCCTCTTGATACTGCATTTGAGATATAGCCGTGGGTCGGACGCTCTGCTGCAACATCACGTATTACCGAGCCGGAGGACGGCTCATCACATACAAGACGTGACAGGATAACCGCTGCCTCTTCTCTTGTTAAGAAGCTGTCACCTCTGAAATTCTCCGCTGTCTCTGATGTAAGAGAAAGAAGATACATATATTCTACTGCCTTGTGATGCTCGTATGTATCGGCAATGGCTTGTGTTGAAAACGCTAAGCCGAGTACCGCTATTATTATGGATAATATTTTTTTCACTGTATCAATCCTTTCTTAATTATTATTTATCGCTGTGCGATAAATAATAATAGTGTGGAGTTAGGAGTTAGGAATTAGGAGTTATTGAAAGAAAAATGCTGAGCATTTTTCTGATATATTTAAAATTATGTCAACAAATTTGACTTTTATAAATATAAATCAGCGAAAACCGCAAGGTTTTCTA
>JAZNKU010000093.1:0-3949 GCA_045578685.1 Eubacteriales bacterium | reverse complement strand
ATTTCACCTTCGTTTACACAGTCGGGCTTGATTGTAACTACGCCTGTATAGTTGTGACCCTGTGCAGGGATCTCATCGGCGGTATAGCTGTCCTTACAAGCACTGCATGTATATGTGGTATAGCCTATTTCCTCACAGGTGGGAAGAGTTACGGTTGCCTCATAGTTATGACCCTTTGAGGCGGTGGGGATGCTTACCTCGTATCCGCACTCTCTGCAGGAATAGATGACAGCACCGCTTTCGGTACAGGAGGGAGGAATTGTAGTTGTGATATACTTGTGTCCCTGTGCTTCGGTATGATCTGCAATATAGCTGTCGGAGCAGTTGTTACAGATATAAACCGTATATCCGCCGTCTGTACAAGTAGCATCAACTACCTCTTTAGAATAGTCATGTCCTGTTGCCGCGGTATTATCTGATGTATAGCTGTTACCGCAGGCGGTACAGGTATATACGGTATATCCGTCTTCGGTACAGGTAGGCTCGGTTACAACCGATGTGTAACTGTGACCCTTTGCAGGGATTACGCTGTATGTGGTGTAATCGCAGTTATTACATGTTTTGTATGCCTTATAGCCGGCTTCTGTACAGGTTGCATCCTTACCGCTGTGATCAACGTAACTGTGGTCTGTCATGGGAAGCTCTACATATACGTAGGGTATCTCCTGGCTGCCATTGCTGTTGTTACAGTAACAGGTGTAGGTTTCTTTACCTGCAGAGTAACAGGTAGGCTCAATGCGTTCGGTAAGAGTGTAGCTGCCGTCGGTGATATCACCTGTACAAACATGGTTTGCTTCGGTTTCCCACTTGGAGTAGAGAGCAAGGTTTGCGGTGATATCCTTGGGTCCGATCTCGGTTATACGGTTGGTATAGTTCTTATCGGTATAGAAGCCTAAGAAGTAACGTGTACCGTATACTACATTTGTGGGAAGAATGGTTGTTGTATCATAGGTATGAGTTGCGGGATAACCGTCGGGGAAGTAGCTTGTTCCGGTCATCTTGGTGGTGGAGGTGCCTCTGTAGTAGGTTATGGTGTAACTGTTAGGTGTCCACTTACAGTAGAGCTTAACGTCACCGGCATAGGTGGATGCCGCAAGAGTTGTTCCGATGCTCACGGTACATTCGGGATCTGTATACCATCCTCCGAAGGTGTAGCCTGTCTTTGTGCCCTTGGTAAGGGTATACTTTGTTGCATAGGAGAAGGTGGTGAGCAGGGAAGAGGCATTTTCGCCCGAGAAGGGCTTGCCGCCTTCGTCATAGTAGCTGATATTATAGCTGTTAGCTACCCACTTACCGTAAATATAAATAGTGGTTGAGGTAGGATATGCAGTAGCGCCTATTACATTGATTGGGGTGGTTCCTGCCTTGTCGCTGTACCAACCGTCAAAGGTGTATCCCACACGTGAAGGATCAACAAGCACGGTGTCCTTGTCATAGGTATGAGAGGTGGGATAGCCTGAAGGCATATAGGTGGAACCGAAGCCTGTGGTGGAGTTTACGATTCTGTAGGAGATGGTGTTTGTAATGGGAGTCCACTTGCAATAGAGTTTAAGATCGTAATCATAGGTGTTCTTTGCAAGAGCTGTACCGATGCTCTTTGTACATTCGGGATCTGTGTACCAGCCTGCAAAGGTGTAACCTGTTTTGGTCGCTTTCTTTAAGGTGTATGCGGTATTGTATACAAACTCGGTATACTGTCCTGAAGCATGTGTGCCGCTGAAGGGCTTACCGCCTTCATCATAATAGGTGATGGAGTAAGTGTTGGGTGTGAAGTAACCGTAAAGCTTGATTGCTGCCGTATAGCCTTCACCGTCAAGAACGGTAACTCTGTTTGCATCGGTATATGTAGTAGACTTATACCAGCCGTTAAAGGTCCAGCCGGGACGGTTAACGTTTGTGGGGAGGACTGTGTCCTTGGAGTAGATATGGCTTGTGGGGTAGCCCTCAGGCATCCAGCTTGCCGTTACTGCTGTGGATGTGGAGTCGCTTCTGTAGTATGTGATGTTGTATGCGTTGGTTGTCCAAAGCGCATACAGAACTATATCATCCGAATATGCGGTAGCACCGAGAGATGTGAGCTTTGTGCCTGAGCAATCGGGAGAAGTGTACCAACCGCCGAAGGTGTAACCCGACTTTGTAGGATTGTAGAGGGTGGTTGCAGTACCGTAGGTATGTGTGTACTTGGTGCTTGAGTTAAGCGTACCCGAGAACTGCGCTCCGTACTGATCCAGGTAGGTAATGCTGTATACGTTGCTCTTGGTCTCGGTTGTGCCGCAATCGTATATACAGCTGCGTACGCTCTTGCCGTTGCCCTGATCGATCCAGGGTCCGTAGGAGTGGCTAAGCTTTGTACCGCTGATCTCGGTTGTGCTTGTTGCCTCGCAGTTAGCACACTTTTTGATCTGCTTTGCATTGCTCATACAGCTTGCTTCGGTAGTACCCCAGTCAACAGTGTAGCTGTGAGCGCTCTTGGCAAGGGAAACGGTTTTGGTGTTTCCGCACAGACAAGCTTGAAGCTTACTTCCCGCCTGAGTACAGCTGGGCTGGACGGTGATACGGGCATCCTTGTAGGAACAGGTATGATCATGGAGGTAGATCCACTGTGCCTTAAGTGTGTAGTTGCCTGCAGCCTCGGCTACCATATAGTTACCGTAGAGGTTACTTCTTGTAAGACCGAAGCCGTACTCTTCCAACAGCCAATAATCGAGGGTATAACCGAACTTGGTAGCAAAGGGGAAACCGCCTATAGCATCTCCGTAGGTCTGACCTACGTTGATGGTAAAGGTCTTAGCTGTCTTCATGGTACCGCCGTTGGGGTCAAAGGTCAGCTTGTAGCTGCCGGAACCGGGGTCCGAGAAACTCTCGTATTCCTCCCACTGAGCGTAGAAGGTTATATTCTTACATGCCTTGAAGGTAGCGGAGCTGCCGTCAAGAAGCCAGAAATCATAGTCAGCGTTGTACCAACCGTTGAACACAGCATTGGTCTTTGTGGGTTTGGGCATTGTAGAGCCGATAACTGCGGTATACTTCTGACCGTCCTTGATGGTGTAGGTCTTGGAGTAGGAGGTGCCGTTGCCGTCAAGGGTTATGGTATAGCTTCCGGAGGATTCGGGAGCAGATGATCCGTCGCTCCACTGTGCATAGAGGGTTATGGGATCGGAGGAGGAAAGGGTGTTGATTACCTGACCTGCGGAATAATGTGTACCGGTACCGTCAGCCTTAGTGTTCCAGCCCTCAAAGCTCGCACCTGATTTTGTAAAGGTGCACCCGCGTACAGAGTAGTTTTCGTATGTATAGAGATTTGCCGAGAGGTCGGGCTCAAGGGTATCTACTGCCATAGAGCCTGAGCCGCCGTTTGCGTTATAAGTAACGGTGGGTTTCCAGATAGCTACAAACTCGATGGCTGTTCCGTATACGGTGTTTGTAGTGCGGAAACTTGACCAAGGCATTGCACCGCCTGTAGGAGGAAGGGTAAGGTTCTGAGCTGTGCCTTCCATCGTATAGATCTTGCCGCCGCTGGTAACAAGCGCATATGAGGGAGCAAGGTCTCTTTCGAGGTTGCCCTTGACAGGTGCATTGTCAAAGAGGTCGGGGATCATATAGATATATCTGGACATAGGATCGGTAGAGTCGTCCGCACCGTTCCAGGGAGCATAGTTTGCTACGTAGGAGATATATCTTTGGCTGCCGTCATTGTACTTACCGCCATCGGCATTAAACACAATGGGGTAACCCCAGATAGCGTACAGGGTTTCGTTCCCCGAGCCGGAGTAGGTATCCCAATAGATGGTACCTGTGCCTCGTCCCGTCTTTGCATCATAACCTGTTGCCCAGCCGATAAATACGCGCTGGTCGCTTGTACCTCCGGAGGGAAGCTGGCCGTAATTGGAATATATAGATGCCTTATCGTGATAAAGAGTCTTGGATGTAAGGGATATTGTCTTTGTGG
>JAZNKU010000092.1:0-3586 GCA_045578685.1 Eubacteriales bacterium | reverse complement strand
CTCAAAACTGCGGTGATAGGATAAGATATTCCGGCACACCCCTTAAGTATTCGTTCTCCGAGGCAAAGGACAGTAAGAGCGTAACTGTCGTTGAGCTTTACGAAAAGGGACGGATTCAGATAAGAACCGTTGACCTCAAGCCCTTAAGAGACATGGTGGAAATAAAGGGTAAATATAACGATATCATGCTTCGTGATTTTTATGCTGACACCACTTATCAGAGCGATTATACCCACATCACCCTGACCGACGAGGAGGACATAACGGATGCAGTAGGTAAGCTCCGTACAGTATATCACAACCTTATGAAGCTGGACTATGACAACAAGCGTACCGCTGCTGTCAATTCTGTAGAGGGTGCATCCGATATCGAAAGAAAGAGCCCATACGACCATTTTTCGGAGTTTTACGAATTACAGAACAATCAGCCTATGACAAAGGAGCAGCATAGCTTTGTTCAGGACCTGATAGAGAAGATATGGGAGGGAGACAGATGAGACCGAACAAGCTTATAATGTCAGCCTTTGGGCCTTATGCCGGCAAGGTTACGGTAGAGCTTGACAAGCTGGGAACAAGCGGAATCTACCTTATAACCGGTGATACCGGAGCCGGCAAAACCACCATATTTGATGCTATAACCTATGCACTTTTCGGTGAGGCAAGCGGTGAGAACCGCGAGGCTTCCATGTTCCGTTCCAAGTATGCCGATGCCGATACCCCCACTGAGGTCGAGCTTTATTTCACCGTAGGTACAAAGGAATATTATATCAAAAGAAATCCCGAATACGACCGTAAGAAGAGCCGCGGCGATGGCGTTACCACAGAGAAGGCAAATGCCGAGCTTCATATGTCGGACGGCAGGGTTATAACCAAACGCAAAGAGGTAAACGAGGCTGTAACAGAAATACTCGGTATAGACCGAAATCAGTTTACACAGATAGCTATGATAGCACAGGGCGACTTTTTGAAGCTTCTTCTTGCCTCCACCGACGAAAGAAAAAAGATATTCCAGAAGCTTTTTAAAACCCAAAATTACTATAAGCTTCAGGAAATGCTCAAAAACGAATCGGGTACACTCGGAAGAGAGTACGATACACTTAAGAGCAGCATAGAACAGTATATCGGAGGTATCGTCTGCGATGAGGATAACATCCTCTATATACAGGTAAAGAAAGCGTATACAGGGGAGCTTACCGTAACTGATACTGTAGAGCTGCTGGCAGACCTTATTAAGCAGGACACTGCCCTTGAGTCAGAATATGACGGTCAGATGAGAGCTCTTGACACCGAAAACGAGGAAATCACCAAGGCTCTGACCAAGGCACAGACTATAAAAAACGCCTTAGAGTCCATATCTAATGCCCGGATCGAGCTCGATCTTGCCCTAAAGGCAAAATCGGTGCTTGCAGAGAAACTCAAGGCACAGGAAGCAAGGACAGAGGAAAAGACCGCTATAACAAACAAGATCGCCGAGATAGAAGCACAGTCAGGAGATTATGACGGGCTTGATAAGGCAAAAAAGGAGCTTGAGTCCATCAGAATATCC
This sequence comes from Eubacteriales bacterium, assembly GCA_045578685.1. Taxonomy (GTDB): domain Bacteria; phylum Bacillota; class Clostridia; order Oscillospirales; family CAG-272; genus RGIG7300. The sequence goes on along the minus strand of JAZNKU010000092.1, from coordinate 2,040 downwards.
CTCAACACCGACACACAGCTTCTTGAGCTGAAAAGCAAGGAGGCTGATAAGCTTACCTCTGAGATAACAGCCCTTGAGGAAAAGCTCAAGGCTCTTGAAAACACGGGTGCCGACAAGGCAAAGCTTGACGCATCCATCAAGGAGCTTAAGGGTAAAAAGGCAGAAATAGATTCTCTTGTCGAAAAGCTCGACGAGCTTAAAGAGCTTGAATCAGAACTTTGTGAGGCACAGAATAACTATATTTCCAAGTCAGAGCAGGCAAATGTGAAGAGAAGCATTTACGAGGAGCTTAACCGTGGGTATCTTGATGCACAGGCAGGTATTCTTGCACAGGATCTTGCAGAGGGACAGCCTTGTCCTGTATGCGGTTCAACCCTTCATCCCGTTCTTGCGATAAAGCCTGAGCACGCTCCCACTAAAGCCGAGCTTGACAAGGCAAAGGTTGAGGCGGAGAGTGCACAGCGTGAAGAAAGCAATGCAAGCGAAAATGCGGGCAAGCTTAACGGAATCCTTGCCGAAAGAAGAGAAGCTTGCCGTAAGCTCTCTGAGGAGTTTTTAGGCGGCGAGTCCCCCGAAGAGAGAATAAGATCTATTACAGCCGAGCTTTATGCTCTTAACACAAGCTATCTCAAGGTAACCAATGACGAGGCAGAAAAATCAAGGGCCGAGGCGGCTCTGCCGCAGCACCGTCAGAAGCTTGATGCCGTAAAGAAGAATCTCTCGGGAATAAGCGAAGCTATCGCAACCAAAAAAGCAACAGCCGAGGCTCTCGATAAGCGTATATCCGAGCTTTCCGCCAAGCTTATATATCCGACCAAGGCAGAGGCACAGAGAGAAAAGAATAACCTTATCATCAAGAGGGCTGAATACGAGACTGCCCTTGATAAGGCTAAAAAGGATTACGAGAAAAACGAGCAGAGTATTGCGGCTGTCACAAGCCGTATAGAGGAAAACGAAAAGCTTGTTTCCGGAGAAAAAGAGACCGACATTGAAGCTCTTAAGGTAAAACAGCTTGAGCTTAAAGAAGCTAAAGACATCCTCACCGTCCGTCAGAGAGGAGTACATTCAAGACGTAGTGCAAACGAGCTTTGTCATGCCAACATCATCAGGCGTATGGGTGAGATACAGGTTGTCGAGGAAAAATGGAGCTGGGTCAAGGCACTTTCCAACACCGCCAACGGAAACATTTCGGGCAAGGAAAAGATAATGCTTGAGACCTATATCCAGATGACCTATTTTGACCGTATCATCAGCCGTGCTAACCTCCGTCTTATGGTGATGACGGGCGGACAGTACGAGCTAAAGCGCAGACGCGAGGCTGAAAATAACCGCAGTCAGAGCGGTCTTGAGCTTGATGTTATCGATCATTATAACGGCACCGAGCGCAGTGTTAAGACTCTGTCAGGCGGCGAATCCTTTAAGGCGTCATTATCTCTTGCTTTGGGTCTGTCGGATGAGATACAGTCCTCTGCAGGCGGTATCAGGCTTGATACCATGTTTGTGGACGAGGGCTTTGGCTCTCTTGACGACGAGTCTCTTTCACAGGCTATCAAGGCGTTGTCGTCCCTTGCAGACGGTAACCGTCTGGTGGGTATAATTTCACATGTAAGCGAGCTTAAGGAACGCATAGACAAGCAGATACTCGTCAAAAAGGAAAAGACAGGCGGAAGCCGAGTAGAGGTTATAGTATAATGAAATACAGAAAATTAGGCAATGCCGGCATGACGGTCAGCGAGATATCTCTCGGCTGTGAGCATCTTCAGGGCAAGAGCTATGAGCTGATAAAAGAGGTCATTGATACCGCAATAGATGAGGGTATCAACTACCTTGATGTCTTTATGAGTGAGCCCGAGGTTCGCACCAATATAGGCAGAGCCCTTGAGGGCAGACGCGAGAAGGTTATGATACAGGGACATATAGGTGCCTGCTGGGTAGACGGTCAGTATAAGGTAAGCCGTGATATTGACGAATGTACCGTAGCCTTTGAGGATCTGCTAACAAGACTTGATACCGACTATATAGACGTCGGCTTTATCCACT
>JAZNKU010000091.1:0-2276 GCA_045578685.1 Eubacteriales bacterium | reverse complement strand
CCAACGGTGCGGTAGGTCTCTATCATATAGACAACCTTACCCCCGAAGCAGTTGAAAGCGGCGAGAGTCTTATTGCAGAGAACGTAAAGACCTACGTTATCGACGATGCCGAGCTTGAAAGAGTATACCGTGAGTATCCCGTAATCTGGAAGAACAAGGACGCTAAGCCCAAGCTCTGCTTTATGGGTTGTCCCCATATGAGCCTTGAACCGCTTAAATCCTGGACAGACAAGGTTGAAGCAGGACTTAAAGCTACAGGTAAGTCAAAGGTAGTTATCCCTACCGTATTCACCGCGGCTCCCGGTGTGCTTGAAGCGTTTAATAAGACAGAGTATGCCGCAAGACTCAAGGCAACCGGTGTTATCACCTCATATATCTGTCCCCTTATGTATATGAACAATCCCCTTGCAGGAAAGATGCCTGTAATAACCTCATCCAATAAGCTCAGAACCTATACCACGGCAAGATACTATACGGATGATGAAATTTTACTTCAGATCACGGGAGGTGCAAAATAATGAAGCAGTTTAAAGGCAGAGTAATATCTCCCGGTAAGATAAAGGCAGAGGCTCTTGTATCCCACGGAGGACTCAACACCCTTGCATCCTTCCAGAAGGCGTTGCAGTTCGGTGACAAGAAGGCGACCTGCGGTGACCAGAACAATCCCGACCTCTACGGCAAGCAGATGGTAGGCAAGGCATTGTGCCTGCCTCAGACTATCGGTTCCACCACAGGCGGTCTGGTACTCTACTGCGCTTGCTCAATGAAGCGTCAGCCCGCGTGCCTGCTTTTCTCAAAGCCCATCGACTCTCTTGCAGCTGCAGGTGCCGTGCTTGCAGACGTATGGCTTGACGACGTAACTATGCCGGTTATCGACTCCTTAGGCGATGAATTCCTTGCCTACGTCAAGGACGGAATGCAGATAACCGTCGAGGACGATGGAGTAATAACAGTTGAATAACAAAAAAGGACGGGTGACCGTCCTTTTTGTTATTCAACAATGCAAAATGCAGAGTGCAAAATGCAAAATGCAGAATTAAGGTAGAAAATCGGCAAGCCGATTTTCATTTAATACAATCGCGGAGGACTGTCCTCCGGCTTGTGCGATTAATTAAAATATATGGTTTTACCCTCTATACATATAGCCGTTACTTCTTTCGGATCTATAATAGTTGCATTTAACCATGATACCGTAAATCTTCCGTCAGGCAAAGTTCCTCCGTCGCTCTTACCTCCGAGAGGGATGGATTCGCCGTTACAGATAATATAAGCATTATCCATTATCTCTTCAAGCTCATATAAAGGTCCCTCTATACTGCAATCTCCGTACAATGCGATCTTTGATGCGCTTATCTCAGCAGAGCTGAACCTTATACCGCCGTCAAGCAGGGTGAACTCACCGCGGTCAAAATCCACGGTTTTCATATCAGTATTTATAGATAGAGATACCGGTATCGGCTTGTCAATGCTGCATATCAGAGCTGAGCTGCCGTCCGACAGATCAGCCGTGACCTCACCTATATACAGCTTGGCATCCTGCCCGATATACTGCAGTTCATCATTGTAGAAAAGGGCTTGCCCTTCAAAGTGATATGCGTTATCGGTGGAATCCTCGAGCATCAAATAATATACCTCTTTTCGGTATCCGTCAGCAAATTCAAGTATAGAGCTGTTGAGCTTGGTGCGGATTATATCAACCGATTCATCGGTCTTAAATATCGGCGAATTATCCTTTTTGCTTATGGTAATGTCAAAATAGAGCGGCTGACCGTCACCGGCTATACCGTTACAGGTAACATAATAATCGCTATCTTCTGTCACTGTTGGATTATCGGTCATACTTTCATTCGGAATGTGAGATTTATTGTGAGTAGGATTTTTAAGATACTGTCTTGTTGCAATCGCGGTAAAGGTTGTAGCTAACAACAAAACGACGCATACCGCAGCAGCCAAAAGTCTTTTACTGCCTCTGAAAACAGGGGTTCTACGCCTTTCTGTTTCCTCACAAGCATTGATAATACGAGATTTTTGCTCGTTTGTCATTTCGATGTTATCAACTGCTTTCTTAATAATATTATCTTTTTTCATTATTGACCTCCTTGAGTTGTTTTTTCTTTAACTCGAGATAGTTTTTCTTTAACTCCTCACGACCTTTTTTAAGCCGCATTTTAACGGCAGAGGGAGTTTTGCCGATGATCTTTGCGATCTCGTCTACCTTATATTCTTCAACGTAATAGAGGTACAGTACTATTTTCAGTTTTTCGGGAAGGTCATAC